>JAUWWJ010000276.1 GCA_030616935.1 Planctomycetaceae bacterium | reverse complement strand
GGCGTGATTATGTGACCAAAGTCCAAGGAAATTTTCAACCGACGGAGCTGGGCTTTGTCGTTAACGACCTGCTGAGCCAATATTTCGCCGACGTTGTTGACATCAAGTTCACCGCAAATATGGAAGATGAACTGGATGATATCGTGAATAAGAACCGAGACTGGGTGAGTGTGGTAGTGCGCCAAGGTGAAGTTGCTTGGTCCATTTTCTTGAAGCGTCAAGCTCACCGAAGTAGATCATCATGTAGCCACGATAGGCCTGAAGTGCGTCGCTAGTGATTGCGTCTCCCCGAAGGGCAGCATTATAAACTTCTGTTGCTTCGTCTTTCGTGCCACCTCTGCCAAAACATTGTTCAAGTCCGTGATCCGAGAGTCGGCTACCAAGGTCGTGAAAGAAACTGTGGCGATTCGCGATTGCTTCGAGAAAGGCATCGAAGTCGTGGCATGGAATTCCAGAAGCCTGTTCAAGCCGCTGAACCCATGATTGGAAAAGTTCTGCGTCATCGGCGGCGAGTGCCTTGTCAGGACGAAAGGCAGGGTAAACGCGCGTTTTTAGTTCACTTTTAGCAATTTCAATATGATGCGGCAAGCTGTCACACGGGTCGTCTGTTGTGCCAATTGCGGCCACACGAAAATCTGCAAGCAATGTCTGAGCAGAGATTTTGCCAAGTTGTGTATTTGCTTCATCCCAAATGCGTTGAGCAGATGATTGGTTTAGGACTTCATTGATGCCAAAGACCCGAGAGAGCTCAAGATGGCTCCAGTGCCACAAAGGATTCCGGAAGAGCTTCGGCATAGTTTCAGCAAATGCACAAAATTTCTCATAGTCTGTTGCATTTCCCGTGATGTACTTTTCTGGTATACCCGCGGCGCGTAGAGCCCGCCACTTGTAGTGATCCCCGGCAAGCCAGACCTCAGCCAGATTATCCCACTGCTTGTCCTGGGCAATTTCTTTAGGAGAAAGATGGCAGTGGTAATCGTAGATAGGCTCTTTGGCTGCGACTGCGTAAAGCTCTTTTGCAGTATCACTCAAGAGGAGGAAGTCAGGGTTCGTTACAGGATTTTTTTGTCGCACAAGTCACGTTGGAAAGGGTATAGGGATATTACGTTCGGTCGTTTCGTCCTACTGGGCGGTTCTCAGTGCCTTTCATGTTTTGAAGGCTATCACCAAGAGTCTTACGATATTTGTCCGCTATATCAGTAAGTTTCTTCACGATCGCAGGGTTGTCTGAGGCAATATTTTTCGACTCACCGATATCAGTGCTCAAGTCATAGAGTGACAGCGGTAGTTCGCGCACGACATACCCATGGCGACTGGCAATTCCTTCAATTCCACTGTTACTTATGGACTGTGGCGCGAGTCTGCCATAGCCAGCTGGTTTTCCATCTGTTCTTGTTTCACCATTTACAACCAGATATTTGTGAGGGAAATGAATCTTCCATTGCCCATCTCGAACAGCTTGAAGCTCACTTCCTGCGTAAAAAACAAGTCCGTCTCTGTCCTCGACCGTATCAGTTTTACCTAGCAGAATATCCGTAATGTTTACACCATCAATTGTTTTTTCAGGCAGTGGAGCGTGTGCTAGATGGCAGAATGTTGGAAGCAAGTCGATCGAAATAATCGGAGTGCCGCAGGTATGTCCTGCTGGTATCTGTCCCGGCCAGCGAGCGACCATTGGTACTCGAACACCACCCTCAAACGTTGTTAGTTTGCCGCCACGTAGAGCACCCGACTGACCAGCATGCGTTCCATAGCTAAGAAATGGGCCATTGTCGTTGGTGAAAATTACCAATGTGTTTTCTGAGAGATTGAGCCGATCGATTGTTTTTACGATCTCCCCTACTGACCAGTCAATTTCTTCGATGACGTCGCCGTACAGGCCCCGTGCAGATTTTCCTCGGAAACTGTCTGATGCAAAAATTGGTACATGCGGCATGATATGAGGAACATAAAGGAAGAAGGGTTTGTCCTTGTTTTTTTCGATAAACGTGACAGCTCGATCGGTAAGTCTTTTGGTAAAAAGGCGTTGGTCGGGATCGGTCTCGATGACCTTGTTGCCATCGTATAGAGGAAGTGGTGGCATCGAGTCGAATAGAACTGGATGGTATTTCGTGTTGTCATTGGAGTACGGGATACCAAGCCATTCATGGAAGCCATTCTTTGAGGGAGCAAAAAATGGAGGGAGTCCAAGGTGCCACTTGCCAAACATTCCAGTTGCGTATCCTGCTTTTGTGAGAAGTTCTGGAAGAAGTTCTTCTTCAGGTGCAATGCCCGTGGGGCTTGTGTGATTGAGTGCGCCTTCAAGCCCAACACGGTTGGCGTAGCATCCCGTCATGAGTGCCGCACGAGAGGCTGTGCACACTGCTTGCGCGACATAGAAATCATCAAACTTTGTTCCCTCAGCAATGAGCCGTGAAATATTAGGGGTCTTGATCTTCGATTTAGGCGTGAAATTGGGAAGGTCTCCCCACCCCATGTCATCAGTAAAAATGAGAACGATGTTTGGATGATTCACCTCTGCAGCAGAAGTGATATCTAGAGTACCAATACCGGTGAGGAACAGCACCACGCCCAGCATGAATGGGCTTGTTCTTTTTAGGGGACTATTTTTTTTGGTTTGCAGAAGTAAATAAAAGTTTTGGTAAAGCATGGTAGTCCCTTAGTCGGCTTTTTGATGATTCCAATGTCCCGTAGGCCCGCCTCTAAGTTCTAACTCATCTCGTCCACCGCTTCGAGAGGTGGTATGAAAAGAACCCAAAGAGGTTCAGCTTTCAAGGTTAGTGTTTCACCACCCGCTAGATAAAGAAGGTCATTCACGCTGAATCCGACACATGGTCTGTGGATGTCTGTTCCCTGCATGGTTGAGTCGCACGCACTAGAAAGGTAAAAGATTTCGCTGAAATCGTTCCGTCGTCTGTACCATGGAGCCCATTGGCACGTGAGGCTCTTTGCATGTAGATGCAGAAGCGATAGAGGGGTCAGTTGGCCGTCGCAGGCTGCTTGCGGGTGCGGTCCCACTCCTGTAGGGAAACATCACCATTGCTATCGTTGTCGAGGTTGTTGTGTTGTTGTACAAAAATCTTTGCATATTCTTTTTCGGATAGGTTGCCATCCTTGTCAGTGTCACCGAAACGGAATGCAACTTCATGAATGAACTCGCTTTTGTCCAGGATGGAGTCGTGGTTCTTGTCGAGGTTCGGGAAAAGATTTTCATAGAAGAAGACATATTCTTTTTGTGAAATCAGTGCGTCTTTGTTCTCATCAATTCGATTGAAAAGAAGGCTTCTTTTTTTCTCTTTGCTTTCATCAGGTGGTTGCGTAGTTGGGCGAGATGTCTTGGTTTGAGTGATGCATTGAAAGTCGGTGCTTGCAATCAGGTCGCCAGTTTTCAAGTTGAGGAACCATGCAGTTGTTGCAAGCGGCAGTGGGGCTGTTGCAGTCCAGACGCCATTGTTATTGACGAGAGACGCAGGTGCTTCGGTCCAATTTCTCAACCCTGTAATTCCCGAATCAGATGTGGACACAAGCACAGCATTTGCAAAAGGTTTTGAAGAAGAAAAAGAGGCCGTCGCGGTTCCGTTTGTTACAGCAACTTCTTTTTGTGCGCACCAAGGATTGCCTGTCTTCACGATGGATTTGGCAAATGCGTAGGAGTCAGCATGAGTCCACGGTGGCCCATGGCCATGCCCCATGCCGGGTCTCAGTGAGACAACCCTTGGC
>JAUWWJ010000427.1 GCA_030616935.1 Planctomycetaceae bacterium | reverse complement strand
CCTCGACGCAACCCGTGCCAGTGATGTTTTGAGCTGGAAGCCAGCATATTCATTGCCTGAGGGATTGGAAGCAACTGCTCGCTGGTTTTTCGACAGAAGGGGCTCGTTCTGAAAAGTTCCGGTTCAAAGTAGTTCGCTATAGCCTTCATTTTGTAAAAATTTTATCAGTCTTTTCTTCCGTGGCAGTTGGTATCCAAATAGCCCTCAACTATGAAAAGATCTCCTCAAAGTCCTGCAACCGCCATGATAACTGGTATCACGGGCCAAGATGGGTGCTACCTTGCTGCCCATCTTATAAAATATGGCTACCGTGTCATTGGTACAACACGGCAGATTTCTCCACGTCGGCTCACTGGACTTCAGCAACTCGGAATCTGTGACGAGGTAGCACTTGAAACGGACTCGCTTGATAACGTCGAGTCGATTGAAAAACTCATTGATGACTATTGTCCAGAAATGATATTCCACCTTTCCGGACAGTCTTCTCCACGTCTGTCTTTTGATCAGCCAGAGGAGACGTTTGAAAGTGTTGCTGGATCAACACGGCGACTGCTTCAGGCCATGCATAGAGCGACTCTCCCTTCACGCCTCTTTGTAGCTGGAAGTTGTGAAATGTTTGGTAATTCACATCAACAACCTGTTACATGTGAGTCCCGTTGTGATCCAATAAACCCTTATGCTGCTGCGAAAGAATCCGCTTTTCAATCCGTTCGAGACTATCGTGAGCGACATGGCCTATTTGCATGCACCGGTGTTCTGTTTAATCACGAAAGTCCTTTACGACCAGAACACTTTGTAACCCAGAAAATTATCATCGGGGCCTGCTCCATTGCACAGGGCCGACAGAACGATCTTCATTTAGGTAATCTGTCGATCGAACGAGATTGGGGGTGGGCACCAGAATATGTTGTAGCAATGGAAAAAATGCTTTCCCGGGAACAACCAGAGGATTTTATTCTTGCAACAGGGAAGCACACATCGCTTCGTGTCTTTGTTTCAGCAGCCTTTGAAGCCGTTGGTCTTTCCTGGGAAGACTATGTTGTGCACGACAAGCAGTTTGTCCGATTACAGGATAGCTATCATCCACACGCCTCAGTGAATGAAACAACTGAGCGCCTTGGTTGGACAGCAACTATTCAGATACCAGAAATTGTACAACGTCTAATAGAGGCTCACAAAAAGTCGGATAAAGCAAACTACTCAGATTTGTGATTTTCTTCACCATGGCTTAAGACAGTTTGGTGTTCCAAAACTATTTGAGGAGAAGAACTTTCAAGCCCGCTGTACGCGTCACGGCAGATTCGACGCATAAGCGTGTTTGAATTGAGATACAACGTAAAGCCGTGCTCACGACCAATAATACGTCGTGCGTCGACCGCTGAATATAAAATTTCGGAGGGCATCCACCTTTGTGGCATGCCTTTATATCCGAGTGCATCAACCTTTGTGCGGGTATCAAGGAGATGAAAGAATCGTAGAGCATCATCTCGTGAATTGATGGTGAGTGAAACACGATCTACGCAAGCAAGCGTTTCACGATATTTCCCACATGGCGCAAACGCGTCACATCGAACTGCGGGTGCGACAAAAATAAGTCGTGTGTCCCCCGGACGGTACTGCCAGGGACTCACCGGCCTACCTTTATTTTCGGCTGCAACAAGATCCTCGAGAGCCTCAAGCGTAATGAGTGCGCCAAAGCTGTATCCGATAAAGATAACGGGGCGCTCGGGGTCGATCTGGCCAAGGAGCCATGCGAGATAATGCCCTTCGGTAAAACATCGATGATATTTGTTCCGACCATCTTTTAATAAGCAGCCATTCTGCTGACTTGGCCATGAATAGATCATCAATTGTGCATCCGCAGAATGGGGAGTGAAGGACTTACACCGTCTCGCAAGACGTAGACCCTGTTGTTTCGCCGACCAGGCGTCGTATCGGTTGCCATGCAGGAAAATGACGAGAGGTCCTTTCCCTGAAAGCAAACTTCCAATGTCATCTGAAAGCCAGCGACATTGTGCTGATTCATACCGCTGTACAGATGGATTCACAACGTCTGGCAGACGGCAAATTCCGGGTAAGTGCCTTGTACTGAAAACCCATATTTCTGGTTCGCAGCACACCTGGCATTCATCTGATAATCCAATGACTGGACGCGTACTACACGCAAGAAATCCAAAGACCAAGACGAGGCCAGATAATCTGCGTAATCGGTCCAAACTTGTTTTTCGTATGGGATTCCCTGACATCAGCGTTGAACCAAAGACCAGTGAAATAATTTATTAAAACCAGCTCGTCAACGGAGAAAAGATGGTTTGTGAAACAATGCGGTTTCCGTAAACAGTAACGACCACCTTCAACCCTAGCATGGAAAAAATGGTGAGGAAACAAAAACCTTCCGTCACACCAAGAAAGCGTGGGGTAAGGTTCCTTAGCAAGACTGCTTGACTGTTTCTTTCATTTGATTGCGAACCGTTCACTCAGTACTCAGTGACTTTATTTTG
>JAUWWJ010000425.1 GCA_030616935.1 Planctomycetaceae bacterium | reverse complement strand
GCCCGGATGAGCTGCCGATGCGTCCGGCCAAAGGCTGGGTTGGCACGTGTTTTTGCTATGTCTCTGCCCATACATTTGCTTCCAGCAAAAACCGAGACAACAGCAGAGGTCTGCTCCATCCGGATGTTGGGCTGGCACAAGGTGAACTGTTTTCCTTCTCAATGCCACCTGCATTTGGTGAAACCTTAAAAGATGAAAAATAGAAACCCTAGATACCACAGACTCATAACACAATATAGTGAGACGAGGGCAAGTATGGAGAAACAACCGCCTGCCAAATTTGACCAATAACGGTCCCTCCAAGAGCTCACCGAAATGACTACCGAACCCACCGTGAGTATAGTGATTGCCCAGCTTACGATGACCTTGTGTAATGCTGGATAAATAGGACGAGCGTACCCGGAGTTCAGCCAGAGATCCAGAGTTGCAGCCTCTCCCAACACAATTGCTACGAACAAGATGCCTACCAACGCGTTTGCACCAATCCAGATGCGGACAAGGCGAAGCCAACGGCGATTGCCCCGGCTATCACTTGACTTCGATTGATCCGCACGGAGGGGTTTGCTCAAAAAAGACGACGGCCACAGTATACAGAGTACCAAGGTGGCGAAGAATACAAGCTCACTGATTACAAACCCGGTTTGGGGACCGGTCTTGAGATCGGGTTCTCCTGGGTGTGAATCTTCATCCTGAATGACAGCCGGCAAAATGTACTTGTTCATCATCATTCTAACCTGGGGGTGACCATAGCTCTGGTCATACGCGCTGGCAGTGATGACCACGACCAAATCCTCTGTGGGGAATACATAAATCTTGTTACCGCCATTGCCTGAGGCAAAGTACGACTCAATCCAACGAATATCGATGGGAAACGTTTCTCTCCACCAGTAGTAGCCGTAGTGCTGGTCAAGCTGAGTATCTGCAAGCATATGCGCCCTCGTCGACTCTTCCACCCATTCTTTTGAGATCAACTGTTCTCCATTCCACGTCCCTTTCTGCAGATAGAGCTGCCCGAACCTGACCATATCCCGAGGGCGCATGCGAAAACCGCCTCCGGTGTACTCCTGACCACCAGGCAGGATGGACCACCTGTAGCGTTCGATGCCCAGCGGCCTAAAAAGGAAATTCTTTGCGAACTGCCCAACAGACATTCCAGATACCTGTTCAATGATTGGGCCAATTAAAGCGGGGGCCGCAGAATCGTAGTCAAACCTACTACCAGGTTCATACTCAACCGGTTGGCACAGGACATCACCTATCTAATGCACCGTGTACCAACGTTGGTTCTCCCAGGCCGGATACTCTCCAGGTTCGGCAAGTCCAAAGCTCATCGACAACACATGCTTCAATGTGATGTCGTCTTTTCTCGGATCCCAATCGTTACTGCATTCGACTCCAGGGAAGTAAGAGAGCAGTCGTTCATCCACGCCTTTAATAAGGCCTTTGTCTATAGCAATACCTACAAGAGCAGAGGTCAAACTCTTGCCTGCCGACCTTATGTCGTGCAATGTGTTGGGGTCTGCACCGTTGAAATACTCTTCGATAAGGATCTTTCCATGCTTGACCACGACGATGCTATTGATGTCCTTAAAGATCCCATTCATGATTCGCGCTCTGAGCGAACCAAATCTGCTTAAATCGAACCCCTCAGCGTCGATTGATGTCGTCTCCCATTTGTCTTCAATTGCTCCTCCCGCCCCCCTTGCATGCGTTGAGTCAGGCGTTGGGCCCTCATTTGAGAGCCACTTAGCCTTACAGGCACTTATCGTAATTGTAGTGGCTAGAACCAAGGTAAAAATCGTGAAAAATCCTCTTCTCATGCCAGCCCTCTCAGTCTGTCATTCCCTACCATCCTACTGAATTTTCAGGCTTTCTTGATTCACCCTCGAGTGCTACTTGGGGCCGCCCAACAATCTTTTGAGCTGCGCCCTCGCAGGAGCGAAGCGACAAGGCGTCTGCTCTAAAAGCTATGTAAGGCAGTTTCTCAGAGATCCTCAGGTGTGAGGCCTGTGCGTTTAGCGATGCGTGCCAGCATACGGGGACCAATCTCTTCTCCCTCATGAAATGCGAAGACAAAATTTTGCCAGCCAGGTCGCGACAGAACTCGGTGAGATGTTCCGGATTGACGTTTGACCGTCCAGCCAATTCGCAGCAACGCGGCTAGCACAAGGCGAGCTTTGGTTGACGGCCATTGACTCATGCCGGCACCACGAATACTTCACGCAATTCGGGAATTGACTCGCCGTGTTCCAGTCGATCAGCAAGCACGCGTAAGGCCAAAGCTTCAACCTTTGAAATCGCTTCTTCACGACTCTGCCCGTAGGTCATCACGCCGGGTAGTTCGGGAATTTCGGCTATCCATCGATGATCTTCCTCGCGTTCAATTTCGATATTCATCATTCACGCCTCCGATGCACACATTACCGGAATTCTCCAGGAAAAACAAAAACACTGCCAACTGCCTAACGATCTTTTGAGTAGCTTCGCCGAGTTCTATGGCAGTGGCCGTTTATCCAAAAAG
>JAUWWJ010000222.1 GCA_030616935.1 Planctomycetaceae bacterium | reverse complement strand
TGTTGGGTCAGGATTGGCAGGATTCTCTGCCGAGTTATCAAACCATGCCGTAAACGTGATCGTATCACCTTCATGAAATGTTCTTGGTTCAGTGTACCGATAAAGCAGCTGCCAATTAAAATCATACTGAAGGATATCTAAAAGAACTTCTTGACGACCTGTGGTATCGATCACCTCATAGCGACAAGCGCTTCCGCGTAAATGCATATGCGGAAGAAATCCGAGCACTGTAGCATCGACGGGAAGCTTGAGTGAGGCCTCTTCTCGATGGTGCTTCGCGCCAGGTGGGATACGAATGCGATGATTTGAGAGGCCTTTAATACGTACTTCGTGCTCAGGCGGCTCATCTGCATAGATAACTCCAACTCGTGTCTGGTCGGTCATCGCGATCCCATTTGGCGTATAGTGCATCTGGAAAATAAGACGCGACCCTTTTGGAAGGTGGCGGGCGAAGCCCTTGGGATATTTCCAGACAGACTGACCAGGTACATAACCAGCCCAAAGGCCATCTTCTTCTCGCTCAGCTGAGCTTCTCTTTCCCTGACCAGGTATCTGAAGCGTGATGATGACATGATGCACAACTTCAGGACTGCCAGGTTGGATTTCAATTGCTTGTACCCACTTTGATTCATCCAGTTGTGTATCAATCGTTATGTATTGATAGGGCATGAACCCGGTGGCCTGAACGGGTATTGGTTCAGAAAATTTCCAGACTCTATCGGGTTTCCCAATCTGCCAATCGGTTGGGAATGTCATTGGCTTGGGAGCATCCGCAAGATTTCCCCGTGGATGATCACTCTGAACCCACGCTAGAAGGTCATCCCGATCATCGGCGGTCAGCGACCTATCATTTTTCCAAATGAGTCGATGATTTTCGGTTGATGTCGTGTTGGGTTTTGAATCTTCAGCAAACCAAGGAGGCATGGTTTTGTTGGTTACCACAGTCTGAATCATCCCAGCATGTGCAACAACGTCCTCATAGGTGTCTAAGGGAAATGGTCCAATGCCACCTTTTCGATGACACTCAATACAATTTCTTTGCAAGATTCTGGAGATTTCTCCGTGATAGGTCGTCATGCCCGCGGTATCTTTCACGACTTCATAACTCAGATCACATCCCGGTGCATCCGTTGCAGCGATCGAGGGCTGCTGCCCCTGAAGTAAAGACTCAATAGCATCTCGCAAAAAGTGTTGTTTTGGTTCTGCCCGGGCATATCCAAATCCGTATTGGTCATCAATGGCACCGTGGTAGACAACAGTGCGATGGGCATCAACGACAATTACATCAGTTGTTGTTTGAGCTTGAAGATACTGCGACAGTTTTCCATCAGCATCGTGAACATAGATTGCATTGCGTGCTTGTTGTGCAGCAGCCTGCATGTTCTCTTTTTTGTCAGATTGAATTGGATTGACGAGAATATATTGAACATGTGCAGGCGCCGACTGAGAGAGCTTTGCCAGAGTTGGTAGATATTTCCGACTAAGGGGGCAGGATGTACTTGTGAAGCAAAAAGCTGTGAATTGTGCAGTGTGTTCAGAGCCAAAAGTATGCTGTTCGCCATTGATATCTGAAAATGAAAATGCTTTGACCAGTTGTCCAATGCCATGTTCAGCAGGCTTGAGCGGCTGGGGCCCTTTTCGAACAGGATCAGCGAGTAATGAACCGGAGAAGAGAATTAGGAATATGATGCCGAGTAATCCCACGAAGGGAAGGTTCCTGAACTGAAATTCAATTTTCATGAATACGAACTTTACTATCAGCGAGGAAACGAGAATATTGTAAAGGCTACATGCTCGTGGCAAGAAACAAAACAACAAAGTTCTGTCCTGTTTTCAACGGTTATTGGACCTTCGGGTTTCGTTCACAGATAGTAAGGTAGAAAAACATGTTGCTATCGATGTTCTCCGTTTCATTTTCTTTCTATTGTGAGGTTCCAGAAAAGATAGAGTGCACACAGTCTGGTCAAGGATTCTCCCTTGAAGATGTGATAGGTTTCCCGCAATCCATTGATCACTATCGATGGAGAATTTGTTGGTGGCACTTCATTTGTCGTATTCTTTCCTTGGGACGAGTGCTGCATGTTTATGGGTAACACAATGAAATATTTTTCCGGCATCGGTGTCTTTGTTTTGGTTGTATGTCTCCAGGCATTTTCGGTGGAGGCTCAAAGCACTTTTGATCCGCCAAATATCGTGTGGATTGTTGGTGAAAATCTAAAGCTCGACCTTGGATGTTATGGGGCTCAGCATGTAAAGACACCTCATCTTGACGGCCTTGCAAAAGAAGGCATGCGATACACCAAGGTTTTTGCAACATCACCAGTGTGCGCGCCGAGCCGTAGCGCATTTTTTACCGGGATGTATCAGACGTCTTCTGATACACATAACATGCGGTCACACCGGGAAGATGACTATCGGCTTCCTGAGGGAGTCAGGCCACTGACACACAGGCTCAAAGCAGTTGGCTACACCACGGCAAATATCAAGACAATGAATGGTGAGGTTATTGGCTCCGGAAAGCTTGACCTGAATTTTGTGAATGAGGGAAAACTGTATGACACAGATAGATGGGAAGAGCTACCCAAGAATCAACCTTTCTTTGCACAAATAAATACGCTTGAAGCCGAGTACGATATTTACGATCGGCAGACATGGCGTGTTCCACGTGTCAAGTGGAAGGGCGAAGACCATCACGAAAAGATCGCGGACCCTGACAAGGTTCAGCCGCCACCCTATTATCCGGATCACCCTTTGGTCCGACTGGAGTGGGCTCGGTATCTCAACTCGATTTCAGGAATGGATAAGACGGTAGGGAAGATTCTGAAACGTCTTGAAGCCGATGGGCTTGCTGAAAATACAATTGTCATGTTTTTCGGAGACAACGGAAGGATTGAACCCCGAGGAATTCACTGGTGTTATGACACTGGGTTGCATGTTCCTCTTATTATTCGATGGCCGCGTGATCGTACGCCACCACCAGGTTTTCAATCCGGTCAGGTTGACGAGCAGGTTGTCAGCTTAATTGACATGACACCCACAACGCTGTGGTGTGCTGGTCTTGCTCGACCACTTGGGATGCACGGACGAATTTTTCTTGGTGATTCGGGTGGGCAAGAGCGTCGCTATGCATTTTCAGCGAGAGATCGAATTGATGAGACAGTCAATCGCGTCCGAAGTGTTCGTGGTACTCGCTACCACTATATTCGCAACTATTTTCCAGATCGACATTTTGCGTCACTGAATAGATATAAGGAAAAGTGTTTTCCAATAAAGCCCTTAATGCGTGAGATGTACGCAAAAGGGGAACTCACAGGTCCAGCACATGACTTAATGAATCCACGTGTTTCCGAGGAGCAGCTATTCGATACTGAACAAGATCCCCATGAGATTCATAATCTTGTTGATTCGGAAAAACAGGAGCATCGGGAAGCACTTATTAGTATGCGATCAGCCTTGGATACGTGGATCGTAGAAACAAATGATCAGGGCGAATTTCCAGAACCAGAGGATATTGTGAAGCCGTTTGAAAGAGAAATGCACGACTGGTTTGGTACGCCTCCATGGCATCCTTATAAGCCAGAGAAAACTCCATGAGCCATTATGAGTTTCGGCAGATGCGGCCGAATGAGCAACATGATGTTGCCAGCCTGATCCGTGAGTCAACAAATTGTTGGTATGAAGCCAATGGAAAAGCACCAATATTTACTGGTGATCCAAGCTCAACCATGTTGTTTTGTGATGTCTATGAAGCACTTGATCCAGGCTGTTGTCTTGTTGCCGTTGTCAAAGAGACGGAGCAGATTGCAGCGTCATGTTTTTACCATCCTCGCTCCACGCATGTTTCACTTGGAATCATGAATGTTCACCCCGATCATTTTGGGAAAGGTCTGGCGAGGCAGCTTCTTGACCGTATTGTTCACTTGTCTGAAGAACACAATAAGCCAACGCGGCTTGTGTCGAGTGCTATGAACCTTGACTCATTTTCACTCTATACACGTGGCGGGTTTGTACCCCGACAGATTTTTCAGGATATGACCCTGGCGGTACCCGATGAAGGCCTTGGGGAACGTAATATTCCAGGCTTACACAGAGTGAGGAAAGCATGTCTTGATGACCTACACGATATTGTCCAAGTGGAAAAAGAACTTTGCTTTATTGACCGTGAGAAAGACCATCGTTTTTTTCTCGAGAATTCCATGAATATATGGAATGTTTGCGTTATTGAATCTGAAGATACAAAGCAGATTGATGGCGTGCTTGTGTCTGTGAGGCATCCTGGAAGTACGATGCTCG
>JAUWWJ010000283.1 GCA_030616935.1 Planctomycetaceae bacterium | reverse complement strand
CGAAGATCTGGGCCTTGCCGAGAATACCATTCTCATTTTTATGACAGACAATGGTACCTCCAACGGTATTCCCAAGAGTGAACTACCCGCGGGAAGTTTTCATGGCTTCAATGCAAACATGAGGGGGAAAAAGTCGACTGTGTACGAGGGTGGCCACAGAGTCCCCTGCTTTCTTCATTGGCCTGTCGGAGGACTGAAAGAAGGAAAAGACTTCGATGGATTGACGGCTCATCTTGATCTCCTTCCGACTCTTCTCGATCTGTGTGAGATACAACTCCCTCAGGATCATGACCCCGATGGATGTTCATTCGCAGCAAACATCCGTGATGAAAAAATACCGGCACATCGGCAGCACTATATTGCACAACTCCATGGTGGTGCCGGGTTTAACCATCCGGAAGAACCGTGGGACACATCATGCGTATGCAAAGGACAATGGCGTCTTATAAACGGCACTGAGCTTTATGATCTCGGTACTGACCACTCCCAACAAAATAATATTGCTGAAGATCATCCAGAAATTATTACTGAACTTCGTAATCTTTATGAAGCGTTTTGGAAATCTGTATCACCCCGCATGAAACCCGTTGCAATCGACGTCGGTAACTTTCTGGAAAATCCAACGACGCTTTGCTCACAGGACTGGTATTTGCCATTTGGAAATCCACCATGGAATTTCAATTCAATCAATCGTAGACCCCCTATCACAGGACCGTGGCACGTCATGGTTCAACAAGATGGAACATACCGCATCACCTTGCGGCAACTTCCCAAAGAAGTAAATAAACCTCTGTTTGCAGAACGCGCCTCCCTCACAGTTGCTGGTGAAACACACGAGGTAAATGTACGCGACGGGTCATCACACGTTCATTTCACTGTAAATTTGCCGGCCGGAAAAACTGAAATCATCACACAGTTCTGGAATTCAAATGAACCAGATGGCGGGGCGTACTTCACTGATGTTGAGTACCTAGAGGCAAAAGGGGGACCATAATTTAAACATTAGTTTTGGGCAGTGACTGTGGTATCTGCCTATGGTTTTGCTGATGCAATGCTTGCAGTTGGAGAGGAAAACGGCACGCAAAAAGACCTGTGTATCTACCAGTTGATTTTCTATCTGAAAATCAAAATGAACTATCCTGTCCATTGTATTTTTCACTTTCATTTGCTTTAAATTGTGTGCGTGGTGACTACCTTGAGTGAAGACACTGACAATCAATCTGATACACGCCCTTCTATATATTCACTCGATGCAAGCCTTGGTTGTATTAGTATCGGAATCGCAACAGCCAGCTTTATTCACATGCTCTCCTTTCCGTGGTGGATGAGCATGATCACCGGACAGCTCCTTCTGGCCGCAACCTTACTTCTTCTGTTTTTTCCACGATCTATTCTTGCCCTCTGTCTTTTTCTTCTCTCCAGTCTCACGTTCTGGTTCCAAAGACTTCCCTTTGTGCCAAACCACATCTTCTTTGAAATGCTCATACATGCCTCCATGATAGGTACGGTTCTTGCCGTCACTGCATGCAATTGGAAAAAACACCTACCGTCTGTCGAACTTCGTGCAGCCATTTATGAGCAGATGCGCCCTGTCATAACGAGTTCCTTGATCATCATGTATCTCTTCACTGTGCTGCATAAGTTGAATTGGGACTTTCTCAACCCTGCGGTCAGTTGTGCTGTATCCATGCACAAAGAGCTTGCTGCATCAGTGCCCATCATTCCATCAAGCGAATGGACACAGTGGCCGACCATCATCGGGACGCTTCTCATTGAGCTTGCCATTCCAATTGGCCTCTGGTGGCGCGCGACACGGGTTGCCACTGTCATTCTCGGGCTTCTCTTCCACTGGTTTCTTGCACTTCATCCACATGGAGGCATCTATAGCTTTTCCCACCTGCTCTACGCGCTGTATGCCGTTTTTCTTTTTTCATCTCACGACAATCCATTTCAGATCTGGCAACGAATACCGAAGTTCGGTGTTCTTGCCGCAAAGTTAGCTGCCGTATTCATCTTTGGACTTGCCTGCTTTTTGCAGATTCGTGCATATCAAACTGGTGGTGGTTTCTTAATTGCCAATGCTATTGGGTTTTATGCATGGCTTCTATTCGCTTTGTGGCTGACAGCCACATACGCGCCGATGCTCCTTAAGGCTGGCTGGCGAAGTGCACCGAAGCCTATGGCTCGCCCAGTGCGGATCCTCTGGATATTCCCAACTCTCGTTTTCTTCAATGGATTCTGCCCATACCTCAGTCTTAAGACCACAACAGCGTTTTCAATGTTCGCAAACATACGAACTGAAGGAACTGGAAACAATCATCTCTTCATGCATCGGCTGAAACTTTTTGGATACCAGGACGATCTTGTTGAGGTTCTTGGATCGAATGACCGGCAACTGCAACAATACGTGAAGACGAAGGACCTTCTCACCTGGTTCGAACTTCGAAGGATCACCTCTTCCCGGAAGCGGGAAAACCTTTTTGTAAAATACAAGCGGTCGAAAGATCCTGAGGATATTCTTTTTCAAAAGAAAGGTTCGCCGAAAGACGCTGAACTCTTAAAGCCACATCCTTGGTACCTCTCACGATTTCTTGTTTTTCGTCCGATCGGTAGACTCGACAAACCAATGCCGTGCAGACACTAGCACGTTACCTTTAAAAAGAATCATGCCTGAACCTACTTCATCGAAAACAATTGCTCGCAGACATGATCTTGATGCCCTTCGGGCCGTCGCAATGCTTCTTGGCATCGTGCTCCATGGATTAATGCCATTTATGCCCGGGTTATCTGTGATTCGTGACACACAAACAGCGGGATGGGTATGGATTCTCTTTCTTGGTATTCATGGTTTTCGGATGCCGTTGTTCTTTCTTGTCAGTGGTTTTTTTACTGCCATGCTTTGGCACAAACGTGGCGTACAAAGCATGCTCCGGCAACGAAGCGTGCGAATTCTTTTGCCATGTCTTCTTGGCACTGTCACTATTGTTCCGCTCGATACTTATGTCGGCCGGTGGGCTACCAATTACGGCAAGAGAATTGCAGAGAAGAAGCAGTCGGCTGAAAGCAAGGAAAAGCCAGACAACCTCTACGACGCCATTCGCCGCAGTGACTTTTTGACGGTGAAGTCGTTTCTTGACAAAAAGAAAAAGAAGGTTGATATCAATGCCCCTGATCCAGAGTTCAAAATGCCACCGCTCCACATTGCTGCACTCTACGGTAAAACCAAAGTGGCTGAACTTCTTTTGAATCGCGGCGCGAACGTTCAACAACGAGACGATGGGAATCGTACAGCACTACATGGTGCCGCCTTCCTTGGTCGCGTGGGTGTTGTCAGGCTCTTACTGGATCGCGGCATCGATGTCAGTGTTCGGGGAGATGATGATGACACAGCGATGGATTCAACAAACGTGGATTGGGAGATGACTCAGGGTATCGCATCTTGGCTAAAAGTACCGGCGCTCGACCAGAAACGGGTTGAATCCGGTCGGGAACGAATACGACAGCTTCTTCGTGAGGCTGGCACGCCATTAGAGGAAGACGTATCCGATTCGAAAAAGAACAATGGCGGCGCTTCGGATGAAGAAACCCGCGACGTGCCAAAAACTCGGTTCCGGGAAAATTTAGAAACAATCCGCTCTGGATACGCCAGTTGGATTAAGTCTGATCGCTTTCAAACTAT
>JAUWWJ010000266.1 GCA_030616935.1 Planctomycetaceae bacterium | reverse complement strand
GAAATCCATCGTCCGTTCACGATTTGGTAACAAGATCGCCAATATCCCACCCGGTTCGAGGCATTCAATGATTTCTTGGATCCAACCAAGTGGGTTTGGAACATGCTCGAGGACATGAGAAGCAATTGCGTAAGAAAGAGGTTCACGTCCAATACATTTTGCCAGTGGCCTACCAGGCTTCCAGACAGCATCAACTGGTGGTATTACACGACCTTCAGCACCAGGATTATCCGCCGCCTTACGCTGAATCTCATCGTTATCAATACAGTCAACATAAAGAACGTTATTTCGCGTATGGTCAATAATCGGATTGAAATAGGGAGCGATTTCTATCCCACGTTTTTCGAGTGGTAATTTCGAGGTGACAAAATCACAGCGAGCTAATTGCCCAGCTGACATTGAGTCGTGAGGGCTTGGCTGTACTATGTCCCTTTCTTTCAGTGAACGATTCATCCACTTTTTTTTTGTGAAGAAATGATCGAACTGTTTGGCAAGCCAAAGACCTGGTCGAATCCGCATAAGCACTTTGTCCTGAATGAGGTATGACTATTTGAGCTAGATCATTAAACACCAGATTGAAATCCCGTCATTCGGCTACTGAGATAATTCTTTCATCTTTCCGAGCCGAAGCCGAGTGGCTCATACAATTGACAGCCATAAGGCACCGTTGTCTTACTAAGAACGTAAATTATTGCAGCCCACAAAAAAATGCTGGAGAACTCGCATACATGCAGTTTCCAAAAGCACCAGCACAACGATTCACAACTCTCTTACTTAATCAATTAATCACTCTTTGAAAGTGATGCTGTAGCGTTCAGTGGAGTCACTTGCACGTTACGAATCCAGACAGGGTGACCATGATACTGAAACCCGATACGACCTTTTCGAGGCAGTTCTTTTAGCGCCGTTTTAAATTTGTTTTTCGTTCCGTCAGGGTTTTGATTTGAAGTTGTCCAGTCATCAATGAGAAGATCGAGCACTTCTTCTCCATTTAGAACTGCATGAATGTGTGGCCCTTCACATCGAACTGTCAGTGCATTCCACTCGCCGTCAGGCTTGCCGGCATGAACAGCTGGCTCTTTGGCGTCATAGAGAGAGCCAACGACATGTTTGCCCGAGTACAGCCCTGGAGAGGCAATTTGCACCTCAAACCCACCCTGGACAGGGTTTTTCGGATCCGCGCGAAAAAAGAGGCCACTATTACACTTCGGTGATGTTTTGTATTCGATGGATATTTCAAAGTTATCGAAGACATCCTTGGACCAGATGACTCCACCTGGCTTTTCAGAAGGACTTAACACACCGTCAGTAATGACCCATTGATCACTGAGCTGCATCCCATTAGCCAGCAGGTCGGTCTTTTTGGCAGCATACGCTTCATGGATGCTAAGGAACAGTATGAGCCCAACAGGCATGAACAACAGATAGATTTTTTTCATCGTAATTTCCTCTTCTTTTTCTTTCCGCCGAACCCTACAGATGAATCTCATCATCGTTTAGAGCAATGTAAATCTTTGCAGCTCCAGCACCCAAAGAACCACCAAGAATGGCACCAGTCCCGGCCCGTAAAATCGTGTGTAGCTCTGGAACTTTTTCCCATAATTCTCCTGAAGGTGCTTTCAAAGCAAACACACCAACCACTGCACCGATTACCATAAGAGGCACTACACATCCAACCATTATGAGAAGCTTTGCAACGAATGACATGAAAAGGGTCTCTCCATTCTTTGAGTGCCATTAAATTATCGTTTCATCCTGTGAAATACAACGAAAGGCTCCTTTTGAGCATCCGTATCATAATCGTCCATTGATTTGCTCCTTTGGTTTCGTTTACGACGATCAAAGAAGCACGTGGCTCTCGTATCAGAAAGTCATCTCATTCAGGTACTGCTTATTCTTGCTATTCGCTGCAGAAAACAGGAGACTGTTTGCGGGAAGTCCATTAAGCGAAGAAGAAGGAATAAAACATGATCAACAAATTACTTATGACGTTATTATGCTCGACCATGTTGGTGTCGACGGCATTCTCACAAGTTAACCGTAAGCGTTCTAAACAAACAAAACAGAAAACAGTTAGTCAGGAAGTTTTTAAGGCCGAAAATGGTGTTCTCAAATCAGGAATATTTCATATTCGACAATCCTGGTCTGAAGAAACTGATTATGACCGACCAGTTCATATAAAAGTACCTCACGGCGATGGTCCTTTTCCTGTATCCATAATGCTTCATGGACGTGGTGGCACAGGGGCGCGGAAACTACAGGCTCAAAGAGGCATGACAGATAGAATCGTCATTGCTCCCGATGGTTATAAGAAAGGATGGTCAGCGCAAAGACCTGATGTTGATTTCATTCGTCAAATCATCAAGTACATCAAAACATGCAAAATTACAGATGGGAGTAATATTGCAATTCATGGATCCTCAAATGGTGCTGGACTTCTCAACCAATTAATGATCGAACTCGAAGCTGATACTTTTCACCATGGAATATGCTCAATTGGTGGGCTTAGACCAGAGCGCCATGATGGCACCAACTTTTTATGGGACCCAACAGGAGGAGCAAACTTTACTACTCCTATTGTGCCTGCGAAAGGGAGACGGTGGCTTCAAATAAATGGTACTGAAGACAAAATCATTCCGTACCAGGGCGGCAAAAGTAGCCTCGGCTTTCAGGTTTTACCGGCACAGCATCTATTTTATTTGTGGGCTGCCCATATGGGGGAAAAAGGTCCTAAATTACCGGACTCAGCGGGCAAGCCTCACCCGACGAATGAGAAATTAATTATGTATGAATACCTCGATGGTAATTTCGTCCATATCAAAGGTATTGGTTCTGGACATGGCGTGAGGGCAAAAGAGATACATGCCATCGTTCAGAATTTTCTGTCTCAACCTCCGATGGCAGCGGTCACTTCGACTCGGAACTAATGTCGACTGCCTCTTTTACGTTGAGCCAGTCGAGAAGAATAATTTCTCTCAATTCAAAGGTACTTCTTGAAAACCGTACCGTTTCTTTTGTTTTCCTATTTCGAATTATTCGCATTGGCCTTTTGGGCTTTGCGGGCAGCCTTTCTGGCTGCTTTTACTTCCTCTGTGGTGGGACGCTGTTCCTCAGGTTGGGTCTGCTCTTTGTTTTCTTGGGTTTTCGCTTTTTGGGGTGCTCTAGTGCCCATCTCAGCCAGTGAGACTTCGTTCAAATAGTCCTTCACTGGCCAAAGTTCCGCCCACGATTTTCCGCCCGTGTCATTAAGTTCTGGGATACCTGATGTGCTGCGACCATTGTTGACATAATTCGCCAGTTGTTTTTTCATGGCTTCAACAACTTGAGGATACTTTCGAGACAGGTTCTTTGTCTCGCGTTCATCATTCTCCATATCGAAAAGTATGATATCCGCACTATCAATGATCGGTTTGTCCTTAGGATTACTTCGCCGAGATCCACCCACGTCATCGAACAGTAACTTCCATTTTCCGCTACGCATCGCGAAGACACCAGAATCTGAATGATGTACCACGCCACGCTTTTCACTATCCGAAACGTTTTTCCCCTGCAACGCTGATAAAAAACTTACGCTATCTTCGCCTACATTTTTGGCCAGTGTCACACCGTTCACTTCAGCAATAGTTGCCATGAGGTCAGTCGTGCAGATCAATTGTTCCGAAACGGCACAGGCTTTTACGACGACAGGCCATCTGACGATAAAGGGCACACGGTGTCCACCTTCCCACGTCATTCCCTTAAGCCCGCGATAGATAAAACTCGGATAATGACCCTGCGCCTGCATCAGCTCAAACTTAGCCATCGGTGATGATCCATTATCTG
>JAUWWJ010000432.1 GCA_030616935.1 Planctomycetaceae bacterium | reverse complement strand
TCGTTAGATGCAAATGGAATTGCACCAGGTGATCCAAACCGCCATGTGCAAACAGTGGAAGCTCCAGCACAGTTACCACCTCCCACATCGGTATCTGCGTTGAGTCGTATCCCGAAGGAGGGCTTCTGATGGGCAAGTGATCGTGTGAGGTGTGAGAGGCTCCAGCTAACAAGGCCCGTCTGTTCAGTTATTGTGGAAATAAAGCCTATGCAATGAGCAGCGTCAATTAATTTCTTAAGTTGATCTGCAATGACCTCAAGAGTACCAGATGGTCTGTTCATTGCCTTTTGTTCAACATGAGCCTGTACTATACGAGCCAAGCTGACCAGCTGATTTTCTGCGACTGGAAAATGAAGATCGTGTGAAGATGGTGGGAGTACTGGTGTCGGCCCTATGCTGATAGTGCGACGAACGCCATTGTGTGGCACAGGTTGAATGAATCGCTCAATAAAGCGAGAACTATCAGCAATTGGATCGCAGCCCCAAAAAATAGCTAGGTCGGCACGGTCACGCAGTTCTTCGAAGTCGGCGGTTACGTCACCAACTCGGATTGCTGGTGGTGCCGTGAGGATGGAAGTTTCAAGGGCATTGGCATCAATGGCAGCGTGAGTCCTCTCAGCTAATGTGCAGGTAATCTGAATGGTATCGATTGTTGTGGAAACAAGGCCCGTGATGAGTGGTCGTCGCGATGAAAGCAGCCGCTGGGCAGCCATGTCGATTGCCTCAGTCAGCGGAACATTTTTGCCATCGATCATTGACTCTGGTTGCAACTCACTATGAGAAAACCAGTTGTCAGCAAGTTCGCATCCAGTACCAGATTCAATACTCTGAGTGGTTAAGTCTTCACAAAGTAATTCGCAACCACCACAGACAATCGGTTTGCCATGTCCTTTATCAAGCAATGCATCGACCGCCGTGTTGTTTGATGATTTCACGATTGTGGCGCTGTCCAGATAAGATGGGTTTGAAGGGGAGTTCCGTGGTCCCAATGAACGAAATCATCAGATATCTTTACCACGAGATTTTTCAACGAAAGAAAATGCGGATATCAAAGTATATAGCTAAGATAATCCCTGGAGGGGTCCATCGCTACAGAAGTCAGGATTGCCGAATCGAGACAATTCTGTAAGCCCCATGCCATGAGCAATGGATAGCAGCAGTCGATTATGTGGTTCCCCACCAGCGTCTACCATTCGGCCACCTTTGAATCCAAGTCCGTTGCCAATAAAGGCCCACGGGATATCTTTGTGAGAATGTGAGTTGCCTTCACCAAGCTCATTTGTCCAAAGGATGATCGTATGATCGAGCATAGAACCACTTCCTCCTGGCTCTGGTGTTTCAGCTAGCCGCCGGGCAAGGTGTGCAATTTCTGAAGCATACCAAGTGTTGATTTTGGTAAGTTTTTCTTGAGCATCCGCATCAGAGTTTGGCTTATGCGAAAGCGTATGCTGTCGTTCCTGAATCCCAAGCCAGGTCATGCTCGCCTGCCCAACCGAATTTGTGAATTGAAGGGTCGCAACCCTCGTGAAGTCAGCTTGAAATGCGGACACAAGTAGTTCGGTTTGCATTCGACTTATTTTCGGCATCTGTTCATTTTGCTCAATGATCCCTTCTTCGAGGATGGGCGTTGGGTGAGCATCATCTGCATGGCTTTTCTTCAGTTCGCGTTCAAATTGTCGGACCATGTCCGTGTGCTCTTCAAGAAGTTGGCGGTCCTCGGAAGGCAGATGGTTTGCAAGTTTGGCAAGATCACCACGAACCTCATCAAGAACACTTTTCAAGTTCTCTCGGCCCTTGATTTTTCCGTAAAGCTTATTGAACATCTGGTAAGGATCATCAATCGGTGCGAGTGGTTTATTTGGTCCTGCATAGACCATGCGTGTCCACGTGTCAGCCTTGTTGGGGACGAGTACACCAAACTCAAGTGAACGAAAACGTGTTGTCGTTGCGGCATCGGTTTGCAAGTGCTCAGCTATTTCTTGGTCAATAGACTTGCCACTGGCCCAGCCGGCGGGAGTATGGCTGCCTCCCTGAATGTTTCCTGGAAAAAGTTCGATGCCAGTCAGGAGGCACCCAATGCCTCGCATGTGCCCGTCTCCGTCCCCACGGATTTGATTATGAACTCCTTTTACAAGAAGTAGTTGATCTTGAATGAATTCAAATGGAGTAAGAATTGACGGCAGGGCATTTTGCTGTGAAGTAGTTGGGTCGGGACTGAACAGGCCTGGACTTGCTGGCCAAAAATTTTCTTTTACGACGCCATCTGGAGTAAAGACTATTACAAGTCTCTGCTTCGTTTTCTGCGCAGCATTTGCGTCAGCCGCCATGCTCGAAAGATTACCGAGATAAGGCAATGCAGCTGGTGCTATACCAAGGCGTTTAAGAATGGTACGTCGAGTTAACATAATTGCAGTTTCAATGGATGTATTGGTTGTAGAGGAGGCCCAAGGATCAACGCGTACATCGTGGCGGTAACCTCCG
>JAUWWJ010000298.1 GCA_030616935.1 Planctomycetaceae bacterium | reverse complement strand
ATAGACCAAATGCACTAGTTATTCGTTCCAAAACTTACCTCTTGGTTCTCACGGGTAATTCCCCTCTGAATGCATTGGGTAAAAGCTCACCTAACGTTGTTTTTATTTTCAACTCACCCTGACCGTCTGATATAAGAATTGGGAACGAACCGTTACAAAACTCCGCTAAAACCTGGCGACACGATCCGCAAGGCGTGGAGGCATCCTCTGTTGCCAGCGCAATCGCTTGGAAATTCTTTTCTCCTTCAACAACTGCTGAAAAAATAGCAGCTCGCTCGGCACAAATCGTTAAACCGGAAGAAACATTTTCAATATTACAACCTCGAAATACTTTGTTGTTGGTCGTTAGCAGGGCAGCCCCAACAAAATACTCCGAATAAGGTGCATAAGCGTTCTTCCTTATTTCTGATGCAATTCGACACAATTCAATGTCCGTCAATAGATCACTACCTTCTTTTCTATCCCGAACACGTTGAAAGTCAGGACAATGGGTTAAGCCCAGCGATTGATCCGTCTTGCCTTGAAGGCATAGATTATCAGGAGACGACAATCAATTTAAGTCTTGTTAAAAACTTTTAAGGCCCCCCTCGCCCTTACGAAAAACTGCTCGTCTCATAGCAATACGAAAAGAGTCGTATCTTCGGTCAAACAGATATCAAACTATTGGTTTTCTTTGTGATGAGACTTTTGACATTGTTTCATCTATTTCATGACTTGATAGTGTTGCGATACCAGACGCACTGAATTGATAGCAAGCCGATCAAAATGAATTGGACGATTCACTGACTCACATCTTGTGGCATCATGTCAATGACAAGGGGATAGTGATCAGCAGCATAGCCTGAAGGCGGCTCGTCTTTTCGCCAGTCGTAGTCATCTCCAGGAAAGAGTGTACCGACAACCTGAAAACTATGATCAACAATTTCAGCATCTGCATTTGGATGAATCATCATGTAGTCAAGAACTCTGTTTGACTCATGAGTGCGGAAATAGTCTCGTGTATTCCCAGTTGTTTTCCAGCGGTGATTGTAGGCATTTATGAACCCAGCTTCTTGATAGACAGCCAGAGATTTATCAAAAGGGCCAGCGTTAAAGTCTCCAACAACTAAAAGATTAAGATCGGGTTCTTTTGTGAGTCTCGCCTCGAGCAACTCAACAAGTTGCAGAGCCTCGCTTTCACGCTGCCTTCGGTGCCATCCAGATTTATGATGCACAACAACAACCGTCATTTCATAGTTGTTCGCATACTCTTCAGCTTTTATATCGATGTCAACCATCAGAGGGCTCCGCTGAAATTGTGTCGGCAGCTCACCATCTTCATTCCAACCCTCTCCTGTTTTGAGACCCTCCATATCCGTAAGATCTTCGTCTTTCCAAATGGTCGCATTCGATATTGGAAACCGGCTTAAGACGCTTTGTTCTATGCCGCGATAATACCCCACATCATGACTCACCAAGTAGTCGTAACCCATATCAGCTAAGTACGCATCCCGGAACCAACACAGAGCTTCCTCACTTTCAACTTCTTGTAGACAAAGAATGTCTGCGTCTAGTTCCTTGATCACTTTTCCGAGACACTCGCAACGATTTTCAGAAGTAACCATGGTGATGTCATCGAATTCACCCTGAAGAGAAGGATCATCTTTGGCATCGAAGAGGTTAAGCACATTGTACGATGCCAGTCGTATTGCCTTATCCGCGCGTTGAAGTGGCTCCTTCCGTCCATACCGTATGTCTTCGGCATGAAGCACCGGTAACACGAAAAGAAAAACTCCGAACAAGAGGAATGCGGGTAGTCCTCGATGAGGATTATTCACCAAAGAAATTGTTGAGCGAACTTGGCGTAAGGCAATGGGCATACTGGCACACTTTCTCAAGTATTAGTCTTTGTCATAATTGGGTCGACCTGAAACTGACGATCCTCGTTAGCAACGCCACCGATTCGTTAGGGCACAAGGCTTGATTCGTCTTATTTTAAGGCACTATGAATTAAGCCTTCTTGATTCCAAAGCACAATGGAATTTCAAGAACGTTATATCTACTTCCCGGCAATCTGCTGGCGTTTCGGTGTTCTACGATTAATCCGATTACATTTTCTAATCAAAACTCACAACTTCACCACAATTCTTTGACAGTAAGCCGGTCACGATATTCTTGTCTATACTCTCATTCAAAAAATGAACAGAACCATCACAACTCAATACCGATGCACCGGAAGGGTGATCTGAAAATAGGGGTTGATTAGTCTCTCTCCAAACATCTTCAAGAGGATCAGCAGGATTAATAATAGGTGGTGTCGAATTGTTATGGCCGATCTCCGAACAGTTGAGTCCCGAAGCCCAGACACCCTTCGCACTATTATTCGTGCCGCCTCGGAGACCGCTACCGGTAATTTCACAAACAACAACTGTATTTGAAAGACCATCAGTAATTGCCGCAAACCTCGTACCGCCATCAAGATTGGCTGCATTCTTTCGTAACAGAACACCACTATGCTCTTCATATCTACTACCATCTGGCTTCAAAAACTGTGGTTCATTATGATTTGGTCCAGCGTTACCGAAATAGTCTGAACATGCCATGCCTTCATATTGTCCAGGTTCAATAATAAAACCATTACTTCTTGTTGGTTCTTCCCGGGAAGTCGATGGACATAAATACATTGGGATTTTCGTGTGGGTGGCGTTCTCATTAATCTTGGAAGTAAAATTGGCATCTAAATAAAGCCTGGAATCACTCGCAACAGCTTGGGCATCTGCACTAGAAACATACTCCCAGGTTGCTGCTAGTTGGTTTTGTTCCATGAAGTCTAGAAAAAAGCTAGACCAGCCAACCGTTTTGAAATTACTGTGCTTGACGCGACCAGGTGGAAAACGTTCTTTCCTTGCGCTCGCAAAATTATGCATCCCCAGCCCAATCTGTTTCAGATTGTTTGTACAACTCGCTCGTCTCGCCGCCTCACGTGCTTGCTGAACTGCGGGCAATAACAAACCAACGAGTACGCCAATGATTGCAATAACTACAAGAAGTTCGATCAACGTAAACCCTCTACACTTAATCATTTTCATTGTCGCGCCCTCACTCAATTTTGGGTGAATTTTGTCAGCTAAAAAAGTTGTGTTTGGATTCCTCTCAAGCAAGCTGAAGGTTCTTAAAAATTTGTTGCAAATTCATTAGTATTGTTTTCAAATTCGATTAACTTTGAGTTCAAATTTGGTTAGTACTGTGTTCTTGTTTGAATGGGTACAAGTACCAACTGGTTGTGCAACCTTTTCAAAAAACTTAAGACAAGAGCCTCCTCTACGCCTATCTTTCACAGCTAGGCGTGCTAGATGGTACGACTCATAGATCCAAGTAATTCTTATAGCGGCAAGCACTTATTGAAAATTCTTGATTCACAACATCGGAAACTCACTTTCAAAAAACAGCAAATCAGATGCCACTTCTGAATCAATGACTTACGAAATCTATGCTGTGCTTAAATCACGAGCCATTCGCCAAAAAAACTGTTCTACGTGTCAATTTTT
>JAUWWJ010000080.1 GCA_030616935.1 Planctomycetaceae bacterium | reverse complement strand
TCCGTTGCACGGCACACATGCCGCTGAAAAGGTCATGTGGGAAACAATCAAGGCCCATCCTCGAGAAGTCACTCTCCTGAATCTCGGGCCGCCAACAAATCTTTCTCGTTTGCTTCGCCGTGACCCCAGGATCGTCGAACTGCTTGGTGACATCATTCTTTGTGGGGGCACCTTACATGCACATGGTGGAGCGAGTCCTGTTGCGGACTTTAACTTCTACTGCGACCCGTTTGCTGCTCGACACGTGGTCTGTGAACCTTTTCGAAAATCGTTAGTCCCTCTGGAGACAACGTCACAAGTTGCATTCGGATTAGAAATGCTTGAACAGATTCCTGATGCTTTTACATCTGCCGGAAAGGTTTTTCATCGTATGTTAAGCCATGCATTTCGAGCACATCGACAACTTCTAGGGAGCGAGGGCATTCACCTGCACGATGTAGTTGCTCTTGTCGCAGTAACCAACCCCGAACTCTTCCATCAAGAAACAGTTGCCGCAGATATTGAAACTGCTGGTGAACTCACCTCGGGAATGCTTGTTATTGACCGCCGTCATGCCCGAAGATGGAAGCCGAACCTTGATGTGTTCACTCATTGCGAATCCGCCGCCGTGAAGGACTGTATTCTTCGTGGGCTAAGGACAGCGGCAGATGCAACCTCTTAGCGAATCTAGGCGAGACAACAAGAACGCCAGGCATCGCTGAAGGAAACTGGCTCGTATCCATCGAACCTGACTTCTGGCACAGTGTCCTTGTCACGATAATGGCACAGTCAGCCCGTCATACGCCAACTCCATGCCGGTGGGCAACAAAGACGACACCGAGCCATGGTCAATCTCGTGCGACATATGAACAAAGTATGTTTGGCGGGCAGCGATTCGCTGAGCCACTTCAACGGCTTCATCGATTGAAAAATGTGTGGGGTGATGTGTTGGTCGCAGACAATCTAAAACAAGAACATCAAGACCCTCGAGTAAGGGCCACGTCTGGTCTGGTATTTCATTTGTATCGGTACAGTAGGCAACATTCCCGATCCTGAAGCCAAGCACTTCAAAAGCACCGTGATGCAGCCGCAGAGGAACAACTGTAGCTCCGAGCAAGCCAAAGGAGTCGAGACCTATTTGATGGAGGGTCATCTTGGGTAGACCACCTCCAGCAACAACAGGCTCCTCGAACGCATAATCAAATGCTCGACGAATTCGTCGCTCCACCCGAGGCTCACAATATACCGGTAACGGACCGCCCTTACGAAAACAGAGTGGGCGAATATCATCGAGGCCGTACACGTGATCGACGTGATCATGCGTGTAAACAATCGCGTCAATTGAGCTGATGCGTTCCCTCAAAAGCTGTGAGCGAAGATCCGGAGTCGTATCGATAAGTAGCATGCCGTCAGGCAACCCAAAGACCACACTCGTTCGTGTTCGTTTATTTTTTGGATTATCACTTTGACAAACACCACAACCACACCCAACAACCGGCACGCCAACACTTGTACCAGTACCAAGAAAAACGAATTGGCCTTGGAGGCTTCGGCTCGATGCGACTTCAAAATGCGACGGAGACATAGAGACACGAACCGCTACTCATCGGGAAATTATTTCGAGGTCACAACCATTAAACCCAGAAGGTACCAGATTCCACCGCATGCTGTTGTAGAGAACAACCGAGCGGCTCATACCCCCTCTGCACTGCACCCAACAGGACCCCTCAGCACATTTTGACGGCAGTGAGCCCCACTCACCCAACCAAAGAACCATGCTTGCTTCAGAAGCACAGCAAAAATGTCAGTTGGACCACCTGCCGTGTGCCGCTGGAAACGAAACCATGGGCTAGCGGGGCCACCTTACCCGGCCCTTGGCCAAGGCTGCCCGGAGCCTGCGAAGCCCCGAGAACATCACTGTTTCCACCATGATTTCCCCATTTGTGAAAACACTTGACCGCAGAAGACCAAAAACAACCGACCATGAGGGCACTTTCTTTTGAAAATAAAAAATGCGAGTAACCTTGACCCCCTACCACCATCGCTGTGAGAATTAAGATGTTGACAGCAAAGTGAGCACCTCCCCGTGTGGTTCTTGGAACTACCTGTAGTCAACATGCGTTCGACAAGCGGTGAGGCTGAAGACCGCACACCAACGATTACCGGCTATTCTCTTCCCCTTACATCACCATCATGGAACAACTGGAACGCATCTGGGACCTCGTTAGTAATTTTGCATCCGCCGTAGGTTCATGGGTCGAGCGATCCATCACCGGTCTATTCGGCTCGTCAAATGCTCGTTATCTCAAAAGGTTAGAAACAAAGATCGAGGCAATTAACTCGCTCGAGCCTCGATATGAGGCGATGACGGATGCCGAACTGCGAGCGCAAACTGACGAATTCAAACATCGGCTATCGGCCGGCGAAACCCTCGATGACTTGCTTGTAGAATCATTTGCTGTGTGCCGTGAAGCTGGACGCCGCTTCCTCAGCATGAGGCATTATGACGTGCAACTTATCGGCGGCATGGTCCTGCACTCTGGGGCGATTGCCGAAATGATCACGGGGGAAGGTAAGACACTTGTTGCAACACTCCCGGCTTATCTTAATGCACTCGAAGGCAAGGGAGTGCACGTCATTACAGTAAATGACTATCTTGCCCGACGTGATATGGAATGGATGGGGCCTCTCTACATGGGACTCGGCCTTACGGTCGGTGCGATTCAATCTGGCATGGAGTCTGATGAGCGTCAACGATCATATGCCTGCGATATCACATACGGAACGAATAATGAATTTGGGTTTGACTACCTGAGAGACAACATGCGGATGGCAGCTCGGGGTGACGAACGCTTCCCCCGTCAAATGCAGCAGTCACAGGGACGGCTCAACTTTGCAATCGTCGATGAGGTCGACAATATTCTCATCGATGAGGCGCGAACACCTCTTATTATTTCCGGCCCTGCTCATGATGACGTCACGAAATACGCACGAGCCGACAAGGTCGCACGTCAACTCAAAGCAGATGACTATTTCGAGGTTCAGGAAAAAGAACATACGGTAAGTCTGACAGAGTCTGGTGTTCGGCAGGCTGAAAAACTTGCGGGCGTTGAAAGCTTCTACACTGCGGGCAACATGGAGTGGCCCCACCTGATCGACAACGCTTTGAAGGCTCACTACCTTTATAAACTTGATGTGAACTACGTTGTCCAGCAAGGCGATGTTGTCATCGTTGACGAGTTCACCGGTCGCCTTATGCCTGGTCGCCAATGGTCCGACGGCCTTCATCAGGCTGTCGAAGCAAAAGAAGGGGTTCGAATTAAAGAAGAGTCACAGACTCTGGCAACGGTCACATTGCAGAATTTCTTCAAGCTATACAACAAACTTGGCGGTATGACCGGGACTGCAATGACCGAGGCAAATGAGTTTTGGAAGATATACAAACTTGACGTTATTGCCATCCCTCCAAACCGTGTTCTCCAGCGAGTCAATCACTCAGACGTTATCTTTCGTACCGAACGTGAAAAATGGATCGCCGTCGCTGACGAAATCGAGCGAATTAGCCGCTGGGACTCAGTCAACCTCTCAAACAAAACGACCAAAATCGGAAGTATTGCGAAGGAGTCCGACGAGGGCATTGAATTCCAACTCAAAGGAACAAAGAAAACTGAGTTCATTCCAGTTGACCAGATTCAAAGTGTGCAACGAAAAGGACTTCCCATTCTTGTCGGCACGGTTTCCATTGAAAAAAGCGAGCGGCTTGCGTCCCTTCTCGACAAGCGCGGAGTTGCTCATCAAGTGCTCAATGCGAAACAGCACCAGCGTGAAGCAGACATTGTCGCACAGGCAGGCCGACTCAGCGCTGTGACAATAGCAACAAACATGGCTGGGCGTGGCACCGACATCATTCTAGGTGGCAATGCAGAAACCATGGCGTGGGCCCAACTGCAAAACACCTACGAAACACGGCTCGATGTCCCAAAAGATGAGTGGGACAATCTCATCAACACTATTTCCGAACGCGAAAAGATGAAGACGGAGGGCAGCAAAGTTCGTGAGATGGGCGGGCTTCAGATTATTGGAACGGAGCGGCACGAATCAAGACGAATTGACCTTCAGCTTCGTGGGCGATGTGGTCGCCAAGGCGATCCTGGGAGCAGCCGGTTCTACCTCTCGCTCGAGGACGACCTCATGCGAATTTTTGCTGGAGAGTGGGTGAAAAATATACTTACTCGATTAGGCATGCAAGACGGCGAGGCGATTGAAAGCAAGATGGTCACTCGTCGTGTCGAAGCTGCACAGAAAAAGGTCGAGGAGCGAAATTTTGAAATTCGAAAAAATCTACTCGAATATGATGAGGTAATGGATGAGCAGCGGAAACGGGTCTACGGTTTCCGGCAACGAATCCTGGAAGGTCATGCTGCAGAGAGTGACGATGAAGTCCTTCTTGATCGTGACAGTGAATGCCGTGAACTCATTCTCGAAATGGTCGATCGTCAAATAGATCAGCACATCGACACATTCCTCGACAGAGACTACGGGGCGCAGACATTTGCTGGGTGGGCTTCATCTCAACTTTCGTGTGAACTTGAAAGTGCTGACTTTCGTGGATTAAGTCCGGAAGAAGCTATTCGAATTGCCCACGAACAAGCGACACGACAGGCCGAAGCGCAAATCTTTGAGGCTGTTGAAGAGAACCTTCCCCAAAGTGAGGACGAACGGGACTGGAACTGGTCAGCTCTCGCAAGCTTTGCCAATGCACGTTGGAAGCTTTCCGTAAACGACCGCGACCTCAAGCGTGTCGGACGAAATGATGTTGCTGAATGGCTCCAACAGCGAGCAAGTGAAGCAGTCGCGAAAGTTGACCTGAATGATGGCGAACGATTCCTTGCGCCAGACTTCGGTGTTTTTTCGGCACGATCGTGGACAGACTGGCGATTTGCTATCGAACTACGTGATTCAGACCTGACTGAAATCTCAGGAAATGATCCGGATCCCGAAGCATTCAAAGAGATCGTGCGAGAAAAGGCGAGGGAGGCCTATCAGCAACGAGAAGTTGAATATCCTGTACTTGTAGGACTAGCCCATTTCACTGGCCGCCAAGACGACGGGTCACGAAGAGTTGATCGCGACGGACTCATCGCCTGGGTGAAAGACCGGTTTGACTCAACTCTTGACGAAACATCACTCTCGCCCACCAGCCTCGATGAGCTGAAACAGACACTCTGTAAAGCAAGCGCCCGGCGCCATAAACAGCCCGATTCGCCTCGGACTGAAATGCAAAGAATGGAGCGTGCCGTTCTCCTTCAGATACTGGACAATGCTTGGAAAGACCATCTTCTCGCGATGGATCACCTGAGAAGTAGCGTTGGTCTTCGTGGATATGCCCAGGTTGACCCGAAGGTTGAATATAAACGCGAGGGCATGCGAACATTCGATCTCATGTGGAGTGGCATTGATGAACGTGTCATTGACATCGTCTACCGTATCGAACAGGTCGAAGAAGATGCTCTTCGAAGCACCTGGCGGGAAACGGCCGCTATCCATGAAGACACACCTTCTGCCTCACAATTTGAAGAGCCTGAAAGGCAGATGTCAGATGGCAGTGATTCTGGCCCAATCCAGCCGATTCGTAATAGTGGCCAAAAGGTCGGAAGAAACGACCCATGCCCCTGCGGTAGTGGCAAAAAGTATAAAAACTGTTGCGCCCGCTCCGCGAGTGCGTCCACCGGCTGACTAGGTGAGGTGTAGTGATAGCCCTAAACCTGCTCTATCTGCTGGTGGGTATTACTGCCTTGCCCTGGGTTCTTTGGCGAAGGCTTTCGGGCAAACGGCCCGTTGCTGCACTTCGAGAGCGGCTCACAGGGCGAGTCCACGTGGCCGATTGCCCGAAGGACCACTGTCGGATCTGGCTGCACGGCGTAAGCGTCGGAGAAGTACAACTCATCCGGACACTTGTGAATGAACTGGAGAATCAAGCTGGCCTAAAGAATCAACCCATTGATTGTGTCCTCTCAAGTTCGACGACAACTGGACTAGAGCTCGCGACCAAAGGCCGCGAGCAGGACCACGTTTTCCCTTGCCCACTAGACTTTAGTTGGGCGATCAAACAAACCTTCAATCGGGTACGGCCAGATGTGCTTGTCCTTGCTGAATTGGAAATCTGGCCCAACCTGTTACGTATAGCAGAAGACTACAAAATTCCTGTTGTTGTTGTGAATGGCCGCATGAGCGAGCAGAGCCACCAAGGCTACAAGCGATTGGGTTGCATCGCAGCGTTAATGGTCCAGCGGATATCACTTGTGTTGTCCCGTTCTCAAGAGGATTCGGATCGCTTCACGGACCTTGGGGCTCCGCGTGTCGAAACCATTGGCTCATTAAAGTTTGATGGCATTCACGGCCACGAACACAATGATGAAATCCGGCAGCTCAGAAAAATTACTGGAATTGACAGAGAGGACCTTGTCTTTATTGCAGGAAGCACTCAGGAACCAGAAGAATCGCTCGCCGTTGAGACATTCTTACAACAACAGAAAATACACCCTACCCTTAAACTTATTCTTGTTCCTCGGCACGTTGAACGGACACGTGAGATTGCTACCTGGTTAACACTTCGTTTGCAGCAGCCCGATGCTTGCCACATACCCTGGTATTCCCGAAGCAAACTCACCGAACAAGCCAGCCAGCTATCGGAGAGGTCATTTATTCTTCTTGTGGATGTGACTGGTGAACTTGCAGCGTGGTGGGGCCTTGCAACCGTGGCCTTTGTCGGCGGCAGCCTTGACGGGCTCCGTGGCGGCCAAAACATGCTCGAGCCTGCTGCATACGGAGCCGCCGTCTGCTTCGGTCCATACACACGAAACTTCCGTGCCGAAGTATCCGAACTGCTTGAAGCAGAGGCTGCTGTTGTTGTTCACGGCGGGGTGGAACTTACAAAATTTGTCACTCAGTGTCTTATTGATCCAGTGTATTCCAGAAAGCTTGGCGCATGCGCTCAGAAACTTATTGAAAAAAAACAAGGCGGCACCAAACTGACTGCCTCAAGGATTTTAGACTTCCTTCCCGTAATTTGATCCTCACGGTTGTCTGTTTGGCCCAAAACCCTGATACTACGATCTAGAT
>JAUWWJ010000063.1 GCA_030616935.1 Planctomycetaceae bacterium | reverse complement strand
CTATAGGACAGGCTTACCCGTAGAAGACTTGAGCCCGTCGGAACACTAGGAGGGCGAATTGCGGGTACAAAAAACCCATCACTGGCAAGTGATGCAGCTATTTGAACAGCTCGCTGTGGTGTTCTGACAAAAACAGGCACAATATGCGCCTCTGCATCACCAATATTGACTCCGTGAGACGAGAGCTTCTGCCGAAACAGAGCAGCACTCTCTGTAAGTTTTTTTCGACGAAAAGGTTCTTCAGAGAGCAGCTTGATTGCTTCTATTGCGACTGCGGCAGATGCTGGTGGATGAGCAGTGGAAAACATCCAACTGCGGGCCCGATGCCTCAAGTAGTCAATAAGAGTACGGTGTCCAGAGACAAACCCACCTGAACCTCCAAGAGCTTTGGAGAGGGTCCCAACGCGTACAGCGACAGAGGAAGCAATGCCAGCGTCCTCAATAAGTCCACTACCGTGAGTGCCAAAAAGGCCGGTGGCATGTGCTTCATCAACGAGGAGCATGCTTTTGGTGTCATGTGCAAGTTGAACCATGTCAGCCAAAGGCGCGATCGTGCCATCCATAGAAAAAAGGCTGTCAGTCACTATGAGCCGTCGTCTTGCGGGAATACTTCTAAGAAGGCTGGCAGCTACTGTGACATCACGGTGTGGATAGATCTGAACATTCGCCCCAGAAAGTCGGCAACCATCGATAATGCTTGCATGGTTATGTGCATCGCTCACGATCAGATCATGAGGACCAGTGAGACATGCAATTGTTGACGTATTTGCAGCATAACCACTTGGAAAGATGAGCGACTCTTCGGTATCCAAGAGCGAGGAAAGACTCTTTCCGAGAGATTCATGAAGAGCAGAATGACCGCTCACGAGTGGACTGGCTCCGGCACCAGCACCTTCAGAACAGGCCCCCTTTGCAGAAGCTTTTATAAGACGGGAGTCTCCAGCATAGCCAAGGTAGTCATTGGATCCAAAATTAATAAGTTCAAGATCGTTCAGCGTGACGGTGCCAGTTTGTCGACCTAATCGTATTCGAACCGGTCTGAAGAGGTCATCGGATTTGATGGCACCTAAATCCTCTTCAAGCCAATGGAGGCTTTCTAGCAGAGGCTTACGTACTGGTGCCACTGTTCGTTGAGATGATTCATGCTGGCATGACATAGAACTGGTTTTACTTTTGTTTGGCAAGTCGTTCAAACACTTTGAAGTGAGCAGCTGTAACAGGATGAACTGAAAGCCTACTGCCACGACGCAGCAATTCGAGGCCTTCGAGAGCCTTTACACCACGTAATTGTTCGAGCGAGATTTCTTGGGAGAAGATCTGAACAAGTTTCACATCGACCATGCTCCAAATTGGTTTTTCAGGAGAAGCTTTTGCATCTTGATACTTGTGTCCTTCCTTCCAAGCAAAATGATCTGGATAAGCCTCTTTTATGACTTCAACAATGCCAACAGCGGCTGGAGGTTTTGCATTTGAGTGGTAAAAAATAGCCCGGTCACCCTCTTTCATTGCTCGTAGAAAGTTACGGGCTTGGTAATTGCGAACACCTTCCCAGCAAGTCGTCTTATTTTTCGAACGCGCAAGATCATGAATAGAGAAAGTTGTTGGTTCACTTTTTATCAGCCAATAGTGCATTGATCACTCCTCTACAACATTGAGAAAGAGCACCTGTTTTCTTGAAGTGAAGAATACACAGGTGGATTTTTTAGAGACAACGGATTCATTCTAAAGCTCTCTATGATGCTATTTTACATATTCGTGGATCATCCGAATGAATCTTGCTAGGTCGGTTCGTCGTGTCATTTTGTATCTGCTCCACAATACAACGAGAATGAGCATCTAAAATTGGTCTCGTCATGCCTACACCATATCGAACAGCTTTATTTCATTTTTTGCAAACAGAAAAATGGTTGATTTTTCCTAATCCAAAGCTCAGCTTGTTTTGAAGTCTTCAGATTGTTTGGACTGTGCAGGGAATGTTTTTTGTTCACATGAACGAGCACCCATCGGGCCACCCTCGCAGCATGTTTCTAAAATCATTCCGCATTGTCGACAATGAAGTTTGGCACGAATTTCATATGTGTCACCACCACATACGGGACAGATAGAATTTGGAGATTCAGACATATAAATTTTAATAAAAGAGTACGTTGAAGAGAGAAACGCTTCGCAATGGTGTACAGTCAAAGGTAATCGTGACCGGATGTTCCTTTTTCAAAAATCAACAGCTTGGACATACACGTGATTATTTTCTCAAGCCGACGACGTACCCGATTCTACCGCAATGGAGCGAGTTGTTCAGCACAGATGGTGTCACGGATACTGATTTTTTTTTATCCTTCTTATGCAAAATCCAGTGAATGCAGCCTTGCCTAGTCGTTATCAGGGTACCAGGAGGTGTATGGGTGTAGCGTGGACTGTAACAGTATTCACAGAGACGCTGGCCAAAGCTGAAAAAGCAATTACAGCAGCACTCGATGAGGTAAGTCGACTTGAGAACGTCTTGTCTGATTATCAACCAACAAGCGAACTCTGCCAACTTTCGGCTCTGGCCCCAACACCTTGTCCAAAACAAGTAAGTCCAGATCTCTGGGAAGTTCTCATCCAGGCCACTGCGTGGCGTGATCGGAGTCAGGGAGCTTTTGATCCAACAGTTGGAGTGTTTACTGCCTTATGGCGGAAAGCACGACAGACAAGGCGCATGCCCTCTGTCAGACAGCTTGCAGCCGCACGCAATGCTTCAGGCCCAGAGACCTTCAGGATCGAAGATGCTCGCAAGGTGAGTCTTCTCAAACCAGATATGAGACTTGACCTTGGTGGTATTGGTATGGGATTTGCCATCGATCGGGCATTAAACATCGTGCAATCGCATGATATTACAGTTGCAATGATCGATGCGTCGGGCGATATCGGTGTCATCGGAAGGCCACCAGATTCAGACGGTTGGCGGATAGAGATAGATGCACTGGGCTGGAAGACAGACAAAAACAAATCTGAAGCACTCCTGCCACGGGTCATAACACTTGAAGATGCATCTGTAACAACCTCTGGGGATGCGTTCCAAGCTTTTGAAATAGAGGGAATACGAGACAGTCACATCGTCGACCCACGGACCGGTATTGGTGTAGTCGGTTCCACAGGTGTGACGGTTATTGTACCAGATGCAACGACAGCAGATGCCTTAGCAACTACCCTGAGTATGCTTGGTCCGCAGGCCGGCTACGAATTTGTAGAAAAGACCGAAGATTGTTCGGCACGCTTTGTCTGGTATGAAGCTGGAAAAGTTAGGGTACGGACGTCTTCTCAATGGTCCTCCCAAACCTCCTATTCTGCGCAGAAAAATTAAAAACTGGTCGAGAATAACGGTTAGCACAAGTTTGCCGATCCAGTCGTCGATATGAATTGTGCTGACGCTACGCCCTGGGGTGTGCAAAGACGTGGGTACGATCCGGGGGGGTTGTCGTACTCAGAAGACTTTCTGTTGTGTCTGAAAGGCAAGAGGAAACTTGCTGTTTTCGACGCTCAGAAAGACCTCCCTCCAGGGCGGAGCGTCAGTTTGTTCAACAGAATGTGGGAAGTCTTGTGACGAGAAGTCATACTTCGCACGCTGATTAACGAACCAGATAAAGACAACCTCCGTGAATAGTTGGCTTCAAAAAATTGGCACCCTTTTTAGCTGTATGGCAATTGCAGCGAGTGGATGTGCACCGCGTCAGCCATTCTACTTTTTCGAGGATGGTGATCTCTCGCATTACGTTGGTGCTGTTCAGAAAATTGAATATCCAGATACATGCCAAGACCCACTTGATGAGGCAGCCGGTACAGTTGAGCCCCTGACACTTTCGAACGCAAATTTTGAAGAAATTTGGGAAGTGACGCTTGAGGATGCGATTCGTACTGCCCTCGAAAATGGCAAGGTTCTCCGGAACCTTGGAGGAAGGTTCAGCAGTTTTGGAGGCCCACGACCCCAGACTGGTGAGCCACCAGTCTCACTTTTGACCAATCCAGATCTCACTCCGACTGTCTACGATCCAGCTCTTGTTGAAACGGATCCATTTCGGGGCGTCGAAAGTGCACTCGCACAATTTGATGTGCAGCTTTCGAGTTCGCTGACATGGGAACGCCAAGACAGGCCGCAGAATGTTGGTGGGCCAGGAACAATTATTTTCCAACAACACTTGTTGGGTGATACAGGAAACTGGACGACTGGTTTGCAAAAGCGAACGGCAACAGGTGCGACATTTGGACTCGCAAACGAGACTTTATACGACAACAACAATTCACCTATTCGACAGCCGGGCGTCCCATCAACATGGACAACCAACTATGACTTTTCATTTCAGCAGCCACTGCTTCAAGGTGCAGGACTCACGTATAACCGCATAGCTGGTCCCGACGCTTTTGAGAACCTTTATGGCAGACCGAACTTCCGAGGCGTTCTGCTTGCACGAGTGAGTGCAGATATTTCCCTGGCTGACTTTGAAATTGGTGTTCGAAATCTGATTAGTGATACCGAACAGGCCTATTGGGAGCTTTACTTTGCATTTCGGGACCTAGAAGCCCGAAAAGTTGGCCGGGATAGTGCACTGGAAGCATGGCGTCGCGTGCATGCGCTTTATGTGGAGCAATCACGCGGCGGTGAAGCAGATAAAGAAGCACAGGCGCGAGAGCAATACTTTTTCTTTCGCAGTGAAGTTGAGCAGGCACTCAATTCCGTATTCAGTGCTGAGAATAGGCTGCGATACATGATGGGGATATCATCATCAGATGGTCGATTGATACGACCAGCTGATGAACCAACAACTGCAAGAGTTACATTCGATTGGCAGCAATCGCTTGTTGAAGCACTCTCTCGCTCAGCTGAACTTCGTCGACAAAAATGGAGAATCAAGCAGCGAGAACTTGAACTGACTGCGGCGAAGAATCTTATACTGCCACGTTTGGACCTCGTCGGAAGATTGCGATTTTTAGGCATGGAGAATGATCTTCTTGGTGGTAATAACTCGTATGGTGCAAATGGAGCAGATCCTCTCGAAGGAACAAATGCGTATGCCACCTTACTGCATGGAGAATTTCAGGAATGGCAGGCAGGTGCCCAATTCTTGATGCCACTCGGTTTTCGTCGAGAACTGGCGACTGTGCGGCATCATCAACTACAGTTGGCGAAGACTCGTGCTCAACTTCAAGATGAGGAGCTCGAAGTCTCGCATGCACTGGTCGAAGCAATACGGAATATTGATACCAACTTTGCCCTTGCACAGACAAACTTTAATCGACGTGTAGCAGCTGAGCGACAGGTTGAAGCGGTCCAGGCTGCTTATGATGCCGGTACAACAACATTCGATCAGTTGCTTGATGCCCAACGAAGAAGGGCTCAGGCAGAAAGCGCCTATTTCCGATCGCTTGTTGACTACAACCGATCGATCGCACAGTTCCATTTCCGTAAGGGTTCACTGCTTGAATATAACGGTGTCTTTCTCTCGGAAGGTCCATGGCCAGGAAAAGCGTATTTTGATGCCCATAGAAGAGCGCGCCAGCGCGACGCCAGTCTTTATCTAGATTATGGTCATTCTCGTCCTGGAGTATTCAGTCGTGGTCCGATAACACAACAATTCGATGCAGTTGGTGCTGCAGCCCGAGCACAGCAGATGCCCCCACGCGATCCAGCGACGCGTGAATTGCCAGCGACGTTGCCATCAGATTTCAATGCTGAAGAACTTCCAACTCCAATACCAAATGATACGCCAAGTTTCCCAGCCGCGGCACATGGTTTCCCAGGTGAAGAGATAAACCTGTCGTCACTTCAAGGGACAAAGAAATCGGCTATCGATTCGATTTCAACCGCAGACGATACAAAGCGATTACAACAGAGGGATGCGGATATTGTCACTACCGGTTGGCAAGAACCAGTGACCCCAGCGGCTACTGCAGTTATAAATCCGGACTCTGCTGCTGAGACGCAGCTGCAGTAAAAACTGGATGTCTATCTCGCAGCTTCGGTCAGGATATTCAATCGTTCGACGTACGATTGACGAAGCACTAGGGTGCAGCAGCAGGAAAGGGTATTGCCGCCGCTTGTTGAGCTTTTTCGAACAGCTCGAAATTTTTCTCCCTGAGCTGAGCGAGCAGAGAAGCACTTTTTTCTGACGGGCAGGCCAAGAGATACCCAATAATAGCTGGCCGAATAAGTGGGCCCTCACCACCAAGAGTATCCCACATCGCAACAATCTGGTTACGAAAGTCCCAATCCATGTACCGTGATAAGTCAACAATCACCTCACGTGTGAGGTGCGGCACAGGGAGGAGTTTCCGGGTGATTAAGATGACCTCTGTTCGAGGAACGGTTTCAGATGGGTATTCCCAGCAAAAGCGTAATGCTTGCAGGAGATGTCGTTGATCAACAGGGCTCGCCTCATTCTCAAAGAGACCCCGACGTTCTAAAATAGGCAAGGCCTGTTCACCTAAAGCAATAAATAGCCCTCCCATAACGCCATCGAGGCCAGCCTGAAAATCATTTGATTGGTCTTCTGTAAGTATAGAAATAAGCGCATTGGTACATGCCGATTGAGACTCTTTGGGTGATCGACGAGCCAGTACACCACCAATCATTCCATAGAATCCACGCCTTTGCTGTTGAAGGGATAGGTCACGCAGGTGATCAATAACCTCTGCCTGAGAAAAGGCATGAGCGGAGTCTCGAACCTCCTGAAATGGAGCGAGGGCAAATTCGGCATAGGCATCTTTCGAAATAGCATGATTGGGATGATCGAGCCATTTTACGAACCATTCCAGACGATTTTTATCCTGAAAAATCTGTTGTTTCAACGGAGGTATTTGGAGTGTGTAGCCAATAAACATTTCATCAGCAGCACGTGCTGTCCAGCCAACGGCAGGAAGATTCAAAAGTAAAGCGGTTCCAGAAAAAGTAGTTTCAACAGCAGCCTCTACAGGAGGTTCGGCCGGCTCAATAGAAATCACTTTTCTTCCTAAAGATGAGGGGAGTATTCTCGAAAGAAGTGAAAAGGGCTGACGTCGTTGGCCTTGTCTATTTGCAACCGCCTCTGTCAGAGATTCACCAATGGCAAGGTCGCTCGATCGGGCGATACCATAGGAGAGAGGTGTCTCAACAGGACCACAAAATGGACATGCTGAGCTTGTCGAAGTGAGAGTGGAGAGTAAGAAGAGCGTAGCGCATACGCTGTGAAATACAGTATTTGAAAGCACCAACACGATCGACAACATGGTTTTCTTCAAGCCGATCATCGAAAAGATTCTCCGATGAGCGAGTAGACAGCAAGGTGGTTTCCGTCTGGGCCTTTTAATTCCTTGATGCCGAAGGTTCCGGTAACAGCTACAGGACGAATAGAAAACTCAGCTGATCTACCGGGAAGCATTTTAACAACGACACAATCGTATAACGCTGCGCCAGGACCAAAACAGCATTCCATATTATCTCGAACCAATACAAACTGGGTTAAGCCAGTCTGTTGAAAACTTGGAAGAATATAACCACGAATCCGAATCTGCTGTCCTACTAAAGAGGTGACTCGTTCTGGTAAGAGTTTTTGGGAAAAAGGTGTGTCTTCTTCCATTTCAAAGACAATATCGTCAAAGGATATCTCACGAATATCCCTTTGATCGATTCTCTGACGTTGCTGTAACTGAGGTTCTTGAGTTTCTGGCGGACTTGTTTCGTCAAAATAGAGTGGTGCTTTCGTATTCTGACCACAGCCTGAAAAAAATGAGAGTGCAAGGGAAGTAACAAGAATTTTAGCGAGGAAATGCCT
>JAUWWJ010000237.1 GCA_030616935.1 Planctomycetaceae bacterium | reverse complement strand
GCCATCCACGTCCATTGTTGGGTCTGCTTCTGCATAACCCTCGGACTGTGCAAGGCACAAAACATCCTGATAATTGCTGCCCTCTTGCTCCATCTTTGTCAGAATGAAATTACTGGTTCCATTTAAAATCCCACGAATTGAGGATATGCGGTTCCCGGTCAGACACTCCGACACTGCTGCGACGATCGGTATCCCTCCACCTATTGCTGCTTCAAAAGCAATCGATCGACCAGCCTCACGAGCGGCTTGGAACAGTTCCGGCCCGTGCTCCGCGAGCAACGCCTTATTGGCCGTCACGAGATCTTTTCCACTGCGCAACAGCTCAAGAGAAATTGTGCGTGCAGGCTCAAGACCCCCCAGTAGCACAGCGACAACACTGATCGCAGGGTCATCTGTAATCTTACGAAGGTCACTGGACAAACGTTTGTCCGACAGCTCAACGCTGCGGGGTTTTTTTGGGTCTTGAACGACAACATGTTCGACAATCAATGGACGTCCCGCCTGCCTGGCAATATGGTCAGCAGAATCCTGAAGCACGCGGACAACACCAGTGCCAACAGTCCCCATGCCGACCAAGCCGATGTGTACAGGTTGAGTCATATCGTCACTTCCAATTGTTTGTTTCATGTCACTTTGATCTTCAAAATCGTACTTTGCTGTGTGTCTCACGGGAAGCGAGACCCGTCTGGCACGCTGGCGATGCGACATCACCGCACTCTCGCAAAAACTTTGCTATTCTGTGAATCCGCCATTATCCCCTCAAACCCTGTAAGGAATAACGCCTGTGGATACCGTCGCCCATGATTTTCTGGTCAAAATTCTCGAGACACCTAGTGCCTCCGGCTATGAACAACCCATCCAGAACCTTGTCCGTGAGTACCTGAAGTCATGCGCTGAAACAATCGAAACAGATGCACACGGCAATGTCATTGGCACCGCGAACCCAGGCGGCAGCTGCCGTATGTTTCTTGCTGGTCACTGCGATCAAATTGGACTTATCGTGCAATATATAGATGCTGATGGATATATCTCAGTACAACCAATCGGTGGATGGGACCCAATGCAACTCATTGGCACGCACGTTGTAATCTGGACAGCCACCGGTGGCGTACCAGGCGTGATGAGCCGCAAACCAATTCATCTCCTTACAGAGGAAGAGCGAAAATCTGTTCCCAAGATGAAAGATCTTTGGATTGATATCGGTTCAGACTCCAAGGAAGACGCTGAAAAAGTTGTTCGAGTCGGCGACTCTGCCACCTTTGCACTGAAATATCAGCCGCTACGAAATGGCCTTGCTGCTTCAGTTGCCATGGATGACAAGATTGGTCTCTGGGTTGTACTCGAAGCGTTTCGGAGGGCCGTCAAGGCTGGCCCACTCCCCTGCTCTTTGTCTGTTTCATCGACTGTCCAAGAAGAAATCGGGCTTCGCGGTGCGAAAACGAGCTGTCACCGAGTTGATCCTCACGTTGCGATAGCGGTTGATGTCACGCACGCAACGGACTGTCCAACAATTGACAAGAAAACCGAGGGCGATATTTCACTCGGGAAGGGACCTGTTGTGTATCGGGGCCCGAATATGCATCCACAGGTTGTAGAACGTCTTCTTGACGCCGGCGAAAAAGGTGACATTCCGATTCAACTGTCGGCATTTGGTCGAGCGACACCGACTGACGCCAATGCGCTGCAAGTCACACGGGACGGGGTGGCAACGGGCTTGGTAAGCGTTCCTAATCGCTACATGCATTCTGCCGTCGAGACGGTCTCGCTTGATGACGCGGATAGAACCGCCGATCTTCTGGCTGCATTCTGTCGGGGGCTCGAGGGGGATATTGACTGGTCTCCTCAGTAAACCGACAGGATTGGGCTCAGGAGCCTCGGGCGACACCTGCCAAAAAGGCACATTCGATGCCCTTGCGCCGGAAACGACATCGGGCAGGGCGTCAACCGCTGTCAGAAAAGCACGGAATTTAGGGTTTTTAAAAAAAATTCCTGACTTGGTCCAATCCGGCACAAAGGTTGCATTCTGTATCGCTAAGAATGGTGCGGCTGCCAGAACAGCCCACTGCATGACCGCGAGGTCCGTTGAGTACGCTTTTGAAGGAGCTTCTTGTGGCAAAGCAAATGGTGTTCGAGGATGAGGCCCGTAAACCTCTACTTGCTGGTGTTTCCAAACTCGCGCGAGCGGTGAAAAGTACGCTTGGGCCGCGGGGTAGAAATGCTGTTCTCGATAAAGAGTGGGGTTCACCAAAGGTGACGAAAGATGGCGTCACTGTCGCCGAAGACATCGAATTAGATGACTCTTTTGAAAATCTCGGTGCCCAACTTGTTAAAGAGGCTGCAAGCAAGACAAATGATGTTGCCGGTGATGGCACCACAACCGCGACTGTCCTTTCTGAAGCAATTTTCCGAGAAGGGCTAAAAATGATCGCCGCGGGCGCTGATGCGATGGCGCTTGCACGTGGCATTCACAAAGCTGTCGAAGCTGTTACAAAATCCATCCTGAGCCTAGCGTCTTCGATTAATGAGAAGAACAAAAAGGAACTCATGCAGATTGCCACTATCGCTGGAAATAACGACCCAACAATTGGGAACGTGCTTGCCGAAGCCATTCTTAAGGTGGGCAAGGACGGTGTCATCACAGTTGAGGAAGGCAAACAGGCTGAAACATTTGTCAACGTTGTTGAAGGAATGCAGTTTGACCGAGGGTTTCTCTCACCACATTTTGTCACCGATGCTGACGCCCAAATCTGTGAATTTGAAAATCCCTACATTCTAATTTTTGAGGACAAAATTTCAAGTGCTAAGAACCTTGTTCCCCTCCTTGAGGCAATTAGCAAGGCTGGCAAACCGTTGGTCATGATTGCTGAGGATGTTGATGGGGAAGCACTCGCAACCCTTGTAGTCAACAAGTTGCGAGGAATCGTTCAGACTGTCGCTGTCAAGGCTCCCGGGTACGGTGATCGCCGAAAAGCAATGATGGGTGACATCGCAGTTCTTACCGGTGGCGAAGCAATTTTCAAGGATCTTGGTATTGCACTCGATGCTGTTCAAATTACAGACCTTGGCAAAGCTAAGAAAGTCATTATCGGCGCCGAGAATACGACAATTATCAGCGGTGGTGGTACCAAAGACGCCATCAATAGTCGTGCAGCACAAATTCGAGCCGAGATAGAAGCAACAACGAGCGAATACGATCGTGAAAAGCTACAAGAGCGACTCGCGAAGATCGCCGGTGGCGTAGCCGAGATTAATGTTGGGGCAGCCACAGAAACTGAAATGAAGGAACGAAAAGCACTTATCGACGATGCAAAGAGTGCAACACAAGCAGCCCTCGCTGAAGGGGTGGTGCCCGGAGGCGGTGTCGCTCTCCTTCGCGGAGAAAAGGCAATTGAAAAACTCGAGCTAAAGGGTGACGAAAAGCATGGTGCATCAATCGTGAAAAATGCACTGCACTACCCACTCGAGGCGATTGCCAATAATGCTGGACTCGATGGCTCAGTTGTCGTCAACCGAGTCCGCCAGTTAAAGGGCAAACATGACGGGTATGATGCTGATAAGGGTGATTATTGTGATCTCGTCAGTGCTGGTGTTATCGACCCAGCAAAAGTTGTTCGCACGGCCCTGCAAAATGCGGCAAGTGTTGCGGCTCTGCTTTTGACAACGGAGTCCCTGATTACAGAGATTCCTTCGGAAGAGGAACCAGAGCCAGAAGGCCACGGTCATGATCACGGCATGGGTGGCATGGGTGGCATGGGCGGCATGGGCGGCATGGGCGGCATGGGCGGCATGCCTGGAATGATGTAAAGTAAAACAGAGTAATGGAGCCATAGCGCTCCATCACCTTTCTTTTTTGAACAAATCAAAGGGATATCCTAGCAACAATGATTAAGGAGACACTGAAAAACGAGTGTAACCCATCTCGACCGCTCCACAGGATGACATCAAGATGACTGATGAGATTGATTTGAACTGGGAACTCATAGTGATTGGCGGAGGGCCCGCAGGAATGACTGCGGCCATGTATGGTGCGCGATACGGGCTCAAGACAATGTTACTAGAGTCAAGAGTCTTGGGAGGAGCGCAAGCCACGAGCCCGGGCATTGAAAACTACCCAGGCTTCAACTTCATT
>JAUWWJ010000084.1 GCA_030616935.1 Planctomycetaceae bacterium | reverse complement strand
GTCCGAACCGCCTCCTGATATGCGTGCCTGATGAGATCATGTCCAGCAAAGGTGCTCACAAGCACCATCAATGTCGTTCTTGGCATATGAAAGTTTGTCAACATGCCATCCACTGCACAAAAAGAATACCCGGGGCGGATATACAGGTCTGTTGCACCAACATACGACTCGGCCGTCGCAACCTTCGCAGCCGTTTCAAGAGAACGGACAGCGGTCGTACCGACAGCCACGACTCTTCCACTGAGCTGCTGAGTTCGACGAACAGCTGCTACCGTTTCCTCAGAAACAGCACACCACTCAGAATGCATTGCATGCTCATCAATATTTTCCGTACCGATTGGTCGAAATGTATCAATCCCAACATGCAAAGTAACCTCTGCACGCTTTACACCCCTGCTCTCTAGTTCATCCAGCAGCGAGGGCGTAAAATGAAGGCCTGCTGTTGGCGCTGCTGCTGATCCAGGACGTTCTGCAAAGACTGTCTGGTATCTTTCAACGTCTTCTCTCCGAGCTATTCCCTCCCGAATGTATCCCGGCAGGGGCACCCGGCCAACGCGAGACAGAAAATCAAGTGTTGGCTCGTCTGAGCACGGATCGACTAACCAGGTCCCTCCCGTATCGCGGCCAACAAGTTCAAGGACAGCCTGATCTCCTCCATCTTTGTCTATTACTATGATTCGTTCACCAACTCGCAATGTGCCCCGTGTTTTGGATAGCAAACGTAATAACCGACGCCCGTTGTTGCCAACGACCTCCGCCAGGAAGAGCCCCTCCCAGCGACCATCTGTTTCGGCCCGCCGTCCATGCAGGCGAGCAGGTACAACCCGAGAATCGTTTACTACCATGAGATCATCCGGCTGAAGGATCTTAGGTAAATCCCGAATATTCATATGGCGAATTGATTGCGTCCCACGGTCCAAAACAAGCAGCCGAGCAGCAGCACGATCTGCCAGCGGCTCCTGTGCAATTAATGACTCGGGAAGATCGTAGTCATAAAAATCGGCTGTAGTTAAATCTGCTGAACCTGTCATGCTTATTAAGGTACTCAATAAATGAACTGCTCGGAATGGTTAAACTAGGCACGTGCACAATTCAGACTCTACTCAGCGATCCTCTTCCATGAGCCTCCATACCAGCGTTCTGGTAAAGGAGTCGCTGTCATTCCTGAACCTCGCCCCGGGAATGACAGTCGTTGATGGAACACTTGGTGGAGGAGGGCACACACGAATGCTGGCAGAAATTGTTGGACCAACAGGCAAGGTCATTGCCATTGACCGGGATCCTTCTGCGATTGAACGTGGTGCAAAAGAAATGGCAAACCTTCCAATCCGGTTCGCCCAAGCAAACTTTTGTAATCTGCCCGAGGTTCTTGATGCAGTGGAAGTTGACAGCATTGATGGCATGCTTTTGGATGTAGGCATCTCCAGCGACCAGCTTGCTGACCGTGAAAGAGGATTTTCATTTGACTCTGACGGACCACTTGACCTGCGATTTGATCCAACAGAAGGCGAGCCCGCATGGAGGCTTATCAACCGTCTCCGACCCGAAACACTTGCGGACCTTATTTATGAATTCGGAGAAGAACGACACAGTCGCCGAATCGCGCGACGTATTGCGCAGGCCCGGGAACGCCAACCAATAGAGTCAGCCAGGGAGTTCGCCAAACTTGTAGTGTCGGCAATACCTCGACAAGCAACAAACAAAAAAAGAATTCATCCAGCGACTCGTACTTTCCAGGCACTTCGAATCGCAGTGAATGAAGAACTCAAGTCTCTTCAAATAGCACTTGAACGAATACCCAGTCGCCTGAAAGCCGGCGGCAGGCTGGTTGTTATATCATTCCATTCACTCGAAGACCGGCTTGTAAAAACAGCTTTCCGTAGTCCTCAAATCTGGAACTGTCTTACAAAATCACCTGTTGAAGCTGCGGCAGATGAAGTTGCTATGAATCGTCGGTCTCGGTCAGCACGACTTCGAGCTGCTGAAAGAATCTGAAACCTGCTCTGAATCCAGAATGTTACGTGGCCTCCCTATTTTGCCACGAGCTGAGTGCACTAATCTGAGTGGTTCCCGCCATAACGATGCTATTTTCACGGGTTTTGGGAAAAGGCACTCCTTACTGCCAACACTCTTTTTTCTTTCTCTGTCGCTCTAGCAACGACAGCATAGATTCAGCAGAATCATCGCTCTGAAGAAAAACCTCCAGCTGCGAAGCACGCAGCCACTGTACATAGTTTATTCGTGCGGACTTTGAATGGGACGTGAATCCAAATTCCTTCTGTCGTTGCTCGGTCTTTTAGCAGGAATTTTTGTTACTGCACTTGCTCTGCGACTGCTCATACCACGGCCGCCCGAGGGAGCTGGTCCAGATATTCACACCCTCTCTTTTAACCCTTTTTCAGAAACCGTCCCTCCTCCTGACCTTACCCCGAGCCCAGAGAAAAAGACTCTCCAGCGCAAAGCTACCACTCATGATGCGCCGGAAACACAGGCGCGATTTCCAAACGTTGAGGCCAGCTTTGAACCCTCGTTTGACCAAACAAATCCAAACGACTTTCATCTTCCGGCGACAAAACTTGATAATCCTCCCACGCTTGAGCCAATCCATACGATTCCAGCCCCTCATAATCAGGAGCCGGGTATAAAAAAATCTCCCGACTTTGAAATGAAAAATGCACCATGGCAAAAACAGGAAACAATCCAAACACTTCCTGAGGCATCAACACAAGCTTTAGATAATGTCAATTCACAGTTACCTCCACAATCCCCACCCATCGCCATTTCACCACCTCAAACAACTACCACAAAACCAATTAAAAAACTGTCGCCGGGAATGCTTTATGACGTGCAACAGGGTGATTCCTGGTGGCAACTCGCAGAGAGTGCCTACGGCGATGGCCGTTATTACCGAAGCCTTTTTGCGTGGAATAAGACTCTTCAGCCACGGGTATCGCTATCTCCAGGCACAACCCTTGAAATACCGCAAGCAAATCAGCTTCAGCTAGCATGGCCGAGACTGATTCCCGCCGAATAGACTTTGAGGCGCAAATCGCTCTGGCCTCGTCTTCTTTCCACCGCTACCGTCCGACGTCTCGTCATCGTCACGAATGCAGATGACGCCGTCTCCGAAGTGGTGAATACATGCAGTTTGGAAAACTTGAAAGAAGATTATTTCTCATCAGTGCGATAACAGCCCTTATCCTACCGGTGAATATTCTATTTGCAGCAGGCTATAGAACCGCAAACTTTGTTGTTGAAGTACCAAGCCCGCAACTGGCACAGAAGATTGGAGATGCTGCCGAACAGTATCGCCACGACCTCGCCATTGAATGGATCGGACAGCCGCTTCCTCGGTGGAGTCAGCCGTGTCCGATAACAGCAGAAGTAGCCCCAGCACTTGGGGCAGGTGGTGCGACAAGTTTTGTATTTGATCGGGGTGAAGTCTTCAACTGGACAATGACTATCCAAGGCAGTGAAGAACGTATTCTCGACTCCGTTCTTCCACATGAGGTCACTCACACAATTTTTGCGAGCCACTTTCGTCAACCACTACCACGATGGGCCGATGAGGGTGCCTGCACAACCGTGGAGCATCCAGTAGAGCGAGCTCGTCAGCACAGACTACTCATAGAGTTTCTACGGACAGGCAGAGGGATTTCATTCCCCGAAATGTTCGCTATGAAAGAATATCCGGCAGATGTGCTTCCACTCTATTCGCAGGGGTATTCACTTGCTCGTTACCTGATAGAGCGAGGCGGCAGAAAACGATACATTCAGTTCATTGGCGACGGTTTAGCAAGTAGCGATTGGCCAGAATCATTGAGTCAATACTACGGAATTCATGATATCGGAAAACTGCAAACCGTTTGGCTTGAATGGGTAAAGCGTGGTTGCCCTGCCCCACCGGCCTCAGTCGCCGCTTCGATTCCTCAGGTTCAAGGCATCGCACAAACCACTCGTGGACAAAGCCCAGATGGCCCATACGTGAAAGGACACGCAGGGGATCGAGTCTCTGCAACGGCGGCACGACAATCGATTTATGTTCAGCGAGCTCAACGCACTCAGCGAGAAACCAATCGCAACTAGCCGCCAACAACTAGAACTGTCATGTGATAGAAAACTGGTGCTGCAAAGCAGATCGAATCAATACGATCAAGCACGCCACCATGACCAACTACAAGCGTTCCATAATCTTTTACACCGCGGTCCCGCTTAATGGCTGACATTGTCATGCCACCAGCAAATCCCACAACCGCAACTACCAACCCCACGACTGCAGCCTGCCATGGCTGAAAGGGTGGTGCAGCCCACCATAAAACTGCTGCAAGAAGCGCCGTGCTCGTTGCACTGCCAAGCAGGCCTTCCCATGTCCGATTCGAACTGACTGCGGCAGCAACTAAATTCTGCCCCAGCATTCTACTCCACACATACTGCATACAGTCAGCGAACTGAACCAGAAGAATCAAAAAGAACAGCAGCCGAAAGTTTGCGTCACGGCTACCTAATTCACTCACTCGTTCCGGCCCTCCGTCGACTTGAAGCTCGAGGAGAGCTGGCGCAAATGACAAGCAGTACACACATACAACAAGTCCTGCTTGAATCTTTGCTGTTCGTTCAAGAAATCGCTTGTAGTCGCCAGCTACCGCCGCCCTGGCAAGAACAAAAAGCGTCGCGTAAACAGGAAGAAAAACACTGTAAATATCGTATCGATTCAGTCCGACGAGCACATAATGGAGGGGCGTGAAAAGAAAGAACACCCAAAACAACGCCCTATGATCTCCCTTGCGAGTTGGCGTGAGTGTAATGAACTCTCGCAATGCCCAAAAAGAAACGAATCCAAACAGGGTGACCGTGGCAGTCGATCCAAGCCAGAAAGCGGCAGCCAAAACTGTACACAAGACCCACCACCCACGAATTCGCATATTAAATGTACGAACGGCAGCAGCATCAATACCCCGGTCCGGATGCCTTTTCAGAAATTGCCCTACCCCCGTCACTACAGATAGCAAGAGCAGGACGCCAGCAACTAAAGCAATGGTACGAATATCATTCACTTAGAATGCGCCCTCTCTCAGATTCCCGTTGGGGTTAAGTACTGCCACTTTCCTATTCCTTTAACGATAAGACTGCCCTGCGTGCTCGTGCAAGAAAGTCTAGCTTGGCTTCATCCCGCTCCAACCAAAATGGAGGCCCAAAGCTTATGCAGGAAAGTAAGGGCACGGGCAAAAATTCTCCACGCGGCAATACTCTATTAAGGTTGTCGATATGAACCGGAATCAATTCAATTTCGGGGCGTTTTTTTGCTAGATAATAAAGCCCGCTTTTAAAATCTCCTACCTCGCCGCTCGTGCTTCGGCTGCCTTCAGGAAAAACGATAAGCGATTTTGTGCTTCCCGCCTGACGTAACATAAGATCAACTGGGCTTTGATGAACTTTAATATCCGTTCGATCAATCAGAATTGCATTGAACACTTCTTCAGCCAACCATCTCCTCAAAGCACCACGCGACCAATAATCTTTAGCCGCTACAGGACGGGTTATTTCCCGAATCCGTCGCGGCAGTGACGCCCAGATCAAAAGCGCATCAAGATGGCTCGTGTGATTTGCGAAGTATACCCTTTGACATGTATCCGGCTGACTTGCAATCCAACGGATACTCGCGCCCGCCAACAATCGCGCCAAACCAGCTAAACCAAGACCGGTTATTTTACATAATGTCGACCGGCTAGCGGGTTGGTCGAGCGGCGGTGTTGGCATGTCAGCTGGGGCAAGCATAGAGGAGTAAATGAATTCAAGGAACGAGGCAATGAAAAGGAACTATCGCAACGGCACAAATGGATTATGTTTTTTTTCATGACCAATTGTTGTTGGCTCACCATGACCGGGCAAAACAATTGCAGAGTCCGGCAGTCTGTAAAGTTTATTCAGGATTCCTGCTGCAAGTGCTGAGAAATCACCATCATGGAAATCCGTTCGACCAATTCCTTCATGAAACAATACATCACCAGCAAGCACCAGGATTGGGTCACTTGCAAACCAGAAAACAACATGTCCGACAGAATGACCAGGAATCTCAGCAACGGTCGCGCAAAATTCACCCACCCGTAAATCTTCACCCTCACGCAAGAGGGTATCGGCTGGTGGACTCTTTACATCAATGCCATATCCTGCTGAAAGATTTGCAACTGGGTCGGTAAGTTTTCCAGCATCACCGTGACCGATTAAAACAGGAACCGCGGGCCACCGTTGTTTCATAGAAGAAACGCCTGCGATATGATCAGAATGACCGTGCGTTAGCACAATTGCCGTCGGATTAAGTTTTTGCTCGTCAACTACTTCGATGATAGCCTCGGGCTCAAAGCCAGGATCTACAACAAGACAGTCCGAAGACCCTGCTTGCGCGAGAATGTATGTGTTCTCGTAAAAAGGACGAGAAACAATCCGGTACACCTCAAACGGCGATGCGGTAATCAATGGGTGGCGAGATTGCATGTGAAAGTAGCGAGCAGGAAGAGAGTACGGTACACACCGTCAACTTAAATGATACGCGAAATCTTGAGAGTTCGATAAAAACGTGTCGAAACAGGTGTTTTTTGCCATTTCCCACACCTCAATGGATCGCTAACTTCTCCTTCTAGGTTCCGAATTGCATTTTTGTGGCTTACAGGAGTTTGTTGGATCATTCTGTTTGTACGAATAAGCCGTACAAAAGCGATCTATCAAATGAAGTACCTTCCCGCATTGCGATAACGTAACAAGGATTTTCAAATATTTATTTTGCCGCTCTTCAGCGGCAGGTCGGTACAAAAAATTCTCCGACCAACCCAGATAAGAGGAGCAAGCCATGAGCAGATCAGGGATGACTGCGATCAAAGCAACCACAACCAAACACTTTT
>JAUWWJ010000331.1 GCA_030616935.1 Planctomycetaceae bacterium | reverse complement strand
GCCAATTCCTCAGGGGACGAATGACTGGGATCGGCTTCTCTGCGGTGAGCTCGTCTATACAGGCATGGAACGCACGCCGGTACCCGCACTCAGACAGTCGCTGCCTCACCGGGGAGACTCACGGCCAGTTGCATGTGAGTGCTTCGCCACGTCACATGATGCCTGGCTCCTTCTCGGCGTCCTGCCTGAAGACACCCAATCAAGCACCACAGCCGACCACAAGCCGGCTACTCGTGATGCGGCTCGCATTCGTATGGCTCGCTCTATGCTTCTTGAACCAGCCTCATTTACTTTTGCGGATGCGATTGAAGCAGCGACGGCAATTGCCGACTCGCAGACTCGTTTGATTCAAAATGCCATGGGGTCAATGATCCAGAACCCGCTCCCGGAAGATCATGTCGTACTAAGTGGACAAGGCGAGATGTTGGCAAGAAGAGTTCTTGATTATATGAACTGGGATCCTCAAATAGTTTCTCTCAAAGATACCATGGGCGATGATCTATCTCGTGTCGCTCCAGCGCACGCCGTAGCAAAGATAGCGCAGCAGATATTATGAACATAATGACATCACAGAAAGAAAGCCCATGGGACTGGCAGCGTGGCTGGCTTCGCCAATCACGAGACAGGAGTAAACAACTCCGCGTTGTCGTCAAAATCGGTGGTAGCCTTTTCTCAACTTCTGGATGGCAACACGCTGTTCAATCGCTCATTACACACGAATCACTGTCTAACCATTCAGTAGTCATCCTTGCGGGGGGAGGTGCTCTTGTAGATGGGCTACGAGTCATTGATGCAAACAGCTCACTGCCGGACCCCCTGATGCACGACCTTGCACTTGAAGCCATGGGGATCACGGCTCAACTCCTATCGGCAACATTGAAAGTACCACTTGCCGAGGAAGAGACGGGTGCCTCTCCGATCGTACTCGACATCAGGAAACGGGACGCAATTGGGACTCTCCCACATTCATGGGACACAACAAGTGACTCAATTGCGGCTGCTATTGCCACTTCAACAGAGTCTGCTTTACTGCTTGTAAAGAGCACCCCGCCACCCACAGATGACTTTGAATGCCTTGCATCCACAGGATGGGTAGACCAATCTTTCCAAACAGCGTGCATTGATTTGGAAGACATTCGCTGGGCAGCACCGCAGCAGTAGAACGTATCAGACTTTCAACAACCAAGTACGGCTCCGGTGAACACGTTCACTCCCAGCAGATACCAGACTGTGGGCGGGATGCGAGTGCCAGTTGCCGTTTAGAGCCAACATCTTGAACCTCGACAACTTCTTCGAGAAAGGCCCAGGGCTGAAACTGAACACCTCCGGACGCACTAAGAACCCACCGACTCCCTCGCTTCATGCCATGCGCAACCGTTGGCACCTGCTTTGGAACTTCGTAGCGTGAGAGCTGAACCGAAGAAGCATCTTTCAATAGCGAGAGATCCAGCCCTGCTCGATCGGCAAGCTGCCTACTATCAATTAAAGCTGCGACAACTGCCAGATCAACGCAATTCATCAATTCTCGAAAAACTGGCTTGTTCGACGCCAGATCATCGTAACACGCAGTCATCTGCTCACACCAACGCGTAGCATACTTGTCAGTTCGTCCGCTTCCTCGCTTCATACCCTCTCGAATCAGAAGATCGGTTTCAGTCAGGCACACCATTTTTCCACCTGTCAGTTTCCAACCGAGTTCATCAGGGTCCCGTGCAATAGGGCTATATTGAGCTTCCAACCAGAACCGTGGCAGCATTGTTGAACCAGCGGTAGTCTGGACCATTGAAAGATAACTCGGCAATGCAGCAATTTCTGATGACTCCAGGCCCATGCCAATTCGTTTCATTCGATAATCTGCTGCGACGAGAACCTGTGCGAAGTGTGTATCTGCGGGCACACCTCCAACTGTCACTTGCTGAGGGCCCAAGGCTTTCTCCATTGATCGAAAAATTTCCTGTGGATTTGGCATCTGCTTCGTTGAATTGAGGACTTTCTGTAGACGAGCAATGCCCTCGGGCGTTGGATCAATAGAGCAACGCATTCCACCCATGCGTGCTGCATCAATCGACCGAAGAGCCACGACCAAATCTTCAAGCAGCAAGAGCGGCCGACCACTAGTTGCACCAACGAAACTACCGTTTCCATCAACAGCAACTTCATCACTCGGCCCAGCCAGAATTAAATCGTGTGCGTCAGGGTCAACAAACACGTATTCAATTTGCTCTAGCCCGCCAAGTGTTAAGACCTCTGGAGAAACAAGATCGTTTTCTATTACAGCCCGCTGAACATCTTCGAGAATGCGCTTCAGTGAAACCTTTTGAAGCTCACAACGCTGCCCGGTCTGCGGTGGGTTTTCACTGAGAATTTTTTTTCGCTGAGCAGCAATGCTTGCAAGTGCCTGTGGATTGATGGCACGAACAATACCATCAGTATCTACTGAAATACCACCAACTGCCTGAGCGCCGAATCCAGCCCCTTGGCCAAATACGCGATCCGTGAGAAAAACATTCAGGACTACAAACAGCACAAGAGAACAACACTTCGTTGCAAAACTGTTCTCAAAGACCGTAAAAAAATTTATTCGTGTGCAGCTACGCATAAAAACCCTCATCATCACGTTCGACTAGAATTCAAAACAGGCCAACTGTTCGAGCAACGGTATGAATTTGCAATTGCACGACAATGTAGCTGAGATGCTAGCCTCAGCACGCCCTTGAGAGCAAATCCTCTTTACTCAAGCAATTGTGGCACGAAAGGCCTATTCTTCAATGTTTTCATGAATTATCGGACTTTTTCCTGCTAAATTAGGGATTACTATGCGATGACGTCTGGGTTCGGCTTTGATTGATTCGTGTGAGTGTACATCGCAAGGAGAGCCCCAATTGGCCATTGATGCAAGCATGAATAACGACAAATCTACTCCACTTGCCGATGCTCATGTCCTTGTTCGGGATCCTGCCAATGGCCCGATGCTTACTCCACTCACTCCCGGAGACGTCCTCAGCCTCGGTCGTGCACCTGGAAATACGATTGTGCTCCATGATGAGCGGGCAAGCCGAAATCACGCTGAGATACGGGTTAACGTCGACGGGAAATGGGTCATCCAAGACCTGAAAAGTCGAAACGGCACAACGGTCGGTGCGAACGAAATTACATCAGAACATATGCTTATCGATGGAGACACGATTCAGATCGGATCCATTACGAT
>JAUWWJ010000127.1 GCA_030616935.1 Planctomycetaceae bacterium | reverse complement strand
GTAATGAGCAGTGCGGGAATCTTTTTTAAATACGGATCAGAGGCAAGTGCATTGAATACCGATACCGCGGATTGACCAAGAACTTGACTGCTCAGCAGAAGAAGATCCGCCGGGACTGGCACTGATTCAAACCGGGTGAGGGCTCGTTTCGGATTTTCAGTCACAAGAACACGAAAACCCTGTGTAGAGAAAAACTGCCGCAGAGAGTCTTGTGACTTTCCTGAGACCTCGACCACCATAATCCTTGGTTTATCGGAGGTTTTTAGCCTGGCGTCTTTCTTGCTCGAGACCTGCCTCACTTTCTCCGGTAAAACAGTCGTACTAGTTGATTCATCTTCAACACATCTCAGATGTATTGGCTTGAGCGATTCCTGCACCTCAAGCACAGTTTGAAAACGATGTTTAGGTTTAACACTAAGCATTTTGTTCACCACGTCGACTAAATCGCGTGGCAAATGAGGAGCGACCCTTCCGAGTGGTTCAATCTCTGCATATCGTTTGGGATCAGCCCGTACAGCCCGATCACGTGATTCACTGAAGGGTGAACGCCCAGAAAAAACGAGATACAGAAGCGATCCAAGAAAAAACACATCGCTCCGCACATCATCACCACGAACACCTCCGATAGCCTCTAGTGCTGCGTACTCAACGGTGCGTAGTTTCCCAATCTCATCATCTCTTTTTGATTTGGACTCTACGAAACTCGCAAGGCCAAAGTCGACAAGCTTTGCCTGCCCCTTTGAAGATATGAGAACATTTGATGCCTTTAAGTCTCGGTGAGTAACACCTTCACCATGGGCGTAGACCAGAGCATCGATGAGTTGCGTTGCCATGTCGAGACCGCGGGCAAGGTCGAGTCCTTTTCGAATCTTTACTAACTCTCGCAGAGTCTGCCCCTCAACAAACTCCATTGTGATAAAGCTACTGACACCCTCTTTGCCTACCTCTTCAATGCGGACAATACCTGGATGCCTTAGCATCAATCCCATACGGCCCTCTCGCAAGAAAAGCTCACCTTTGATTTCATCAGAGGAAAAACGTTTCCGAAGAACTTTCACCGCAAGAATTTCTTCGTTGTCCTGTGCGATCGCACGGTACACTCGCGCAAATGATCCGGCGCCTGCCTGATAAAGGACTTTCGTTCGACCATAAAAGAAGCCGTTTCGGTAGCCGTTCCGTACACGCTCCCATTGATATCCCGTCAGTAATTCTCTTCGGACGCAGACTGAACCAAATTGCTCGAGCGGCGCGTCATGAGAGCCTATTTCCCGCCATACGGCCGGCATCTTGGCCGGATCTATCAGGCCAAGTTCAATGACGGCCGAGGCAACTTCTTCGGTTGTGATGTCCTGCATGAGAAAAATCCTTAACCAATAATACCTTGGTCATGGGATCAAAGCCGGAAAATACTTTCCTAAGTTACCTGACTGTCCTGTTTTTCAGCCAAAACCTGAACTGGCGCGCCAGCCTCTCTAGAGCACACCATTGGCACCCTGCTACAAGCCCTATTCACGCTTTGTCACACCAGCATATCGGGACATCGAGGAACCCACTTGTGGTTTTACACCAACCCAGAAATTCTGGTCTGAACAGTCAGCTACTGGGGTTCACCCGTGATGTTTTGAGGTTGATTCTACCGCTTACAACGATTTCTCTTATTCAACTATTCATTACCAAAATACGACTCCTCTTTATGCCGTACCAGACAGGATGCATACAGAAGTTAATCTGCGGCACGCTTGTTAAAACACCTTCTCGTGTCATCGGCATTCGGGCTTCATTCCGTCAGGCAGATACTCTTTTATGCCTATTTTTTTCTACTCTAATGAGTCTCGGTCTCCAGCAAGTTTCGATTGGATCTGAGCTCACAGAAAACTTTGATGGCCCTGAGACCGTAACTTCAGTAGCACCCTCTCCAGGCCTTCGAGTCCTGCAACAACGCATTGAAGCTGTTGATACCACTGGTCGCAGATGTGAAACCATTGTTCTAGAGACCGATCGAACCACCCTGAGTCGGATCCTGTTCTCTATTCCTGAATCTGTGATTATCGATGAATTCTTGGCTCAGGTTCGGCTTCGGTGCGACCAACCTTCTGCTCGGCTTGCCTGTCAAATAGTGTTACCTTCTGCTCAATCTCAAAACGGGCAACCCGTCCGTATTTTTGTTTCTGGATCACCCTCGGCGACCACATCACGCTGGCAGTCTCTTACTATCGGAGATCTCCCTTCTATTCTTCGCTCACAACTACCTGCACTACGGGCGCAATACGGGCCTCAAATCAGCCTCAACGGTGCAACAATTTCTGGACTGGCTGTAGAAATACCACTTGGGACAGGTCGCTGTAATGTATCGATCGACGACATTACGCTGACTGGGCTAATCAGAGCATCACGTCCAAAAGAAGTACCACCGTCGCCATCAATGCAGCCTCAACCTGATATTCAAAACATTGCCAAATCAACCACGACCGAAAATGCTGGCCTTGTACGTGGTGTACTCGAAGTCGACGGAAAGCCATTCTTTCCCCGAGCAATTGAATATCGAGGTGAGCCGCTAGCTACACTGGCTCAATTAGGTTTCAATTGCATCCAGCTCTTTGAACCTGCCTCAACTACTCTTTTGATTGAAGCTGAACAAGCTGGAATCTGGATAATTTGCCCGCCACCAACCTTGCCAGATGTTGACCTCACAGAGCCCGAAAAACTGCCTACTTTTTCTGAGAAATGGAACCGTGTGCTCCTCTGGGATATGGGCCGTTCTCTTTCATCTGAGGATATTCCTCGTCTCGCGGAACAGGTGAGACGCTTGCGGATTTGTGATCGACGCCAAGGAAGGCCAATTATTGCATCAGCTGATTCTGGACTACGTGAAATCTCTCGTCATCTTGACATGCTTGTTGCACATCGTGCCGTGCTCGGGACAAGCCTTGAGCTAGAGAACTACCTCACATGGCTTCAACAACGACCACGGCTTGCCCGACCAGGAACCCCTCTGCTGGCTACGCTTGCCACGGAAATAGACTCGCGCACAGCTAGCCAAGCAGCATTGCTTTCAGGGACGGGTAACAATGGACTGCCTGTTGACGAGGAAAGTCTCCTCGGTGCAGCCTTCACAGTGATTGCAGCCGGGAGTCGCGGCATTTTGTTCAGTTCAAACCGACCACTCAACGGAACTGACCCCGAGACTGTCGCACGAGCCGCTATGGTACAAGCGGTCAACCTTGAACTAGAAACCATCTCTGCATGGGGAGCCAGCGGTCGATTTACAGCTGATGCAGAAACAAGTGATCCCGAGGTGCGCGCAATGGTGATTGAAGCATCCCGCTCTCGGGTCGTCCTCATCTGGCGTTCCGTACAGGGCGGTCAAATTTTGGCTCGACATTACCGCGGTGACATTCCACGACAAGAACAGCCTCTCAATATTTTAATTCCCGGAATTCCAGAATCGCACCGGCCTTGGGAAATTACTCACAGCACCTTACGGCCATTACAACACCGCAGGGTGACCGGTGGTGTCGCGATGACACTCGATAACTTCCATGCAGCTGCTGTTATTTTGATAAGCAACGATCCAGCTGCCACAGCTCATGTACAGGAACTTGTCCGTCGTAATGCACCAACTGCAGCCCTGCTCGCCCGTGCTCAAGCGGCAAATGCCATTGCCCGTACAAGTCGACTGGCTGCAGAGCTTCCACCGAAGGCTCTTGGTCATTTTCCGGTAACTGAAATGATTATCGAGGCTCAACAAGAAGCACAATACGCCGAAGCAATGATTACTCAGGATCCAACCACTGCTGTTAAAAAACTTGAACGATCGCGAGCTATTGCCGGTCAATTAGAGCGTCTGTTTTGGGAGCGAGGAGTAACTGCAACCGGCTCCATGGTTGCGAGTCCTCTTACGACCTCTCCGGCAACACTCTCAGACCACTGGAGAATGATCGACGCATTGCAGTTAACAAACGCAGGTGCGAATCTGCTGGAAGGTGGCCGCATGGAAGAGATCAATACGTTGTCCAGCACTGGGTGGCGACACTTCGTGCGACCAACAGATCAAGTCAAAGGATCTGTAGAGCTTTCAACACAATCGCCTGCTGACGGGCAGAGAAGCTTACGAATCTGCGCAACCGCCATCGATCCTGAAGAGGCACCCGTTGTTATCGAGACTCCTCCAATTTGGATCACGACACCCCCTATCAATGCAGCTGCGGGCACGCTTTTAGAAATTGCTGCAAAGGTTCGAGTGCCAAATCCTATCGAAGGATCCGTTGATGGGCTCCTTGTTTTTGATTCGTATGGTGGTCCAGCTCTAGCAGAGCGAGTGAATAAAACAGAAAGCTGGCGCAGACTCGTGCTTTACCGAATTGTGCCCCCTGCCCAACGAAGGAATGATGGTTTATCTGTTGAACCACACCCACCACTCACTGTCACCTTTGCACTGACTGGCCTGGGAGAGGCTCAGATTGACTCTGTATCAATCAAGCCTCTAACGCGAGGTGTCGGTGGACCATCGGTCACCCAGATTACTTCTGGAAATCCAAACTTCCCAAAGCCTGATGAGATTCTCCAAGGAAATCACGTTCAGGCAGTCCCAGCGATGACGCCACAACCCAATCCAACAGAGCCCACATCGGCTTGGCCGGGCATGAGTCTCGAATGGCCCAAGATGCTACCGTTCACAGCACCAGAAACAACTCCGCCGCAGGGACCATCTGGCAGTACTATTGACCCATTCAAGCGAGCTCGGGGAACTCCCACGAAACAACCGTAAATACAAGCTGCTTATTTGATCTTTTTATTCCTCTGAATAAGAAGATAAAGAAATCAATCGACTCTTCGGACCGCTGATATGCACAAACCATCCTCGTGCTGCCAGAACAAACCGTCTGCTGAAACAGCACCCTCGTTGCCAGAGGCGGACAATGTCTTCTTCTGTCCAATGTGTCCCGAAGTCTTCTCTGCATCACCAGGCTCCTGCCCTCACTGTGGAATGCCGCTTGAGACAACAAGCCCACCGGATGCTGTGTTAGCTGATAGCGATGTGCTGCGTAGCTTCCACGAATTTTTATTTGGAATGATGCTTTCCGCCCCCATCTTGCTCTTAGCGATGGGGCCAATGTTTGGACTTTCAATCGATTCTTGGATAGATCCACACATAAATCAGCTACTGCAACTCGCACTCACCAGTCTCGTCATCGCAACATTCGGCCGTTCTATTTTTGCCCGTGGCATTCGTAGTATTGCCACGGGCCACCTCAACATGTTTACGCTGATTACTCTTGGCGTCAGCGCCGCCTATGGATTTAGTGTTGTAGCTACGCTCTTTCCGAATCTTTTTCCAGACTCGTTCCTGAACCCTCAAACTAATCTCGTACACACATTTTTTGATGCAGCTGCAATGATTATTGCACTTATCCTCCTTGGACAAGCACTTGAGAACCAAGCCCGGTCGAAAACTGGAACTGAACTTCGTTCACTCGTATCGCTTGCTCCAATGACTGCTCGGGTCATAGTCGAAAATGATGAACAAGACATACCACTAAGCCAGGTCCATCCAGGAGACCGTTTACGAGTCCGACCAGGTTAGACTATTCCTGTTGACGGCACGCTTTTGGACGGAGCAAGTCATGTTGATGAATCATTATTAACGG
>JAUWWJ010000343.1 GCA_030616935.1 Planctomycetaceae bacterium | reverse complement strand
TGTCGGATGTAAACCGGTAGGAAGTCCTTCTCGTGGAACGGTTGATACAGGTCGTGGCGTAAAAGTTGAATTGAAAGTTGCGACATGCCAGCCAACGAACCTGCCTGGTCTCGGTGATGCTATTCTTGGTGTTGCAGAGCGTGTTCATGAAATGACTGCTGGACGTATTGAACTAGATGTGCAGGAGCCAGGGGCAATAGTGCCAGCACTTGAAGTTCTCGATGCAGTATCGAGCGGTACAGTAGGGGGGGGATTCGGTCCGGCTGGTTTCTGGGCTGGAAAAATGCCAGCAGCACCGTTATTTAGTGCCATTCCGTTTGGGCCAGAGGCCGGCGAATACATTGCCTGGATGTATCATGGTGACGGACTTGCACTTGAGCAACGAATGTATTCTGAGGCTGGTTTTCAAGTTGTGGCCTTGCCGTGTGCACTGCTAGCAGCTGAAACAAGTGGCTGGTTCCAGAAACCAGTTGATACAGCAGAAGATCTTCGTGGACTGAAGATGTGGTTTTATGGACTCGGTGGACAAGTCATGCAAGAGCTCGGTGTTGCTGTCACTGTCATGCCAGGAGGAGAAATTTATCAGGCGCTTGAAAAAAATGTGCTTGATGCAACAGAATTTTCTATGCCGGCAATAGATGAAAAGCTCGGGTTCTCTCGTGTTGCGAAGTACAACTACTATCCTGGATGGCATCAACAAGCAACTCTTCTCGAATTGCTTATTAATAAAAATATTTGGGACTCACTATCAAAGGTCGATCAGTCGATCATCACAAACGCCTGTCAAGCTGCAATGCTTGATAGTTTTGCAAAATCAGAGGCTATACAGGCAGATGCCATTCGTCGAAACATTGATGAGAGAGGTGTTGAGAATCGCGTATGGTCTCAAGAGATGCTTGATCTTTATGAGAAGACATGGAACGCCGTTGTATCACGTGAGGTATCCCAAGATCCATTTTTCAAAGAGGTTTGGGAGAATTTACAGTCTTTTCGAAGCCATTACCGAGAATGGGGTGGCCGCGCTTTCCTGCCGCGCAGAAAAACTTCAACTCATTAAGTTGATGAGAGGGTAACGAGCCGCCGAGCGAGTTAGGTATCAAAATGGAAGAGATACTTGATGAGAGTGTTCGGAATGGTCAGTGTCAGGATGAGTCCAAAAGTTGCTTTCTAAGGGGATTGTATTGGGCAGTCGTTTCAGCAGCTTTTTTATTTCCACTGCTGACCTTCACAATTTTGATTCATGTTGTCTTGCGTTATGTGTTTGGCATCAATTTCGTGTGGCTAGAAGAGTTGCATTGGCAACTGTATGCCTATCTCGCAAGCTTTGGTGTTGTCTTTTCCTTTATTACAAATGATCATGTTCGATTAGACTTGTTTCGACATCATTTGAGTGAGAAAACTCGATCAGTTATCGAAATGGCTGGTCTGCTCTTTTTCGTCATCCCGTTTTCTATTCTTCTTGCGTGGCATGGATTCTTGGCTGCGGGCCAAGCCTTCGCCATTGGCGAACGTTCAGTGAACGAACAAGGGCTCCCGTTTACATTCATTGTCAAATTGGCTTTACCACTTTCTTTTTCATTCATACTGATCGTATCCCTCATGCGGATCATGGAATTGGCGATGGCCAATCCTCAGACTTATGGTTCCTCGACTCCCACAAATAGTTTGAAGACGTGGTCAAAGTTGAAGGCAGGAATAAGCGTGGCCGTAGTCTGTGCGGTCATAGGACTTATATGGCATGTTGGGAATATTGATCCACGCTATGCTTTGGTCGTGTTAATGTTCGCTACTTTTGTAGGGCTGTTATTCACCGGTTATCCAATTGCATTTGTCTTGGGTGGTGTTGCTGTAGCATTCATTTTCGTGGGCTACGCAGCCGACTATTTCGGGTACACGCTTACTCTTGATCATGCAGGTACGAAACTCTATCTCGGTAGTGCTGCAGGATTTGTAAATCGCATATATGGAGGGCTTCTTAGAAAACCAGAGCTTGTTGCATTGCCCATGTTCATCTTTATGGGGCTGCTTCTCGATCGCAGTGGGATAGCTGAGCGAATGATGACAGCGATGCAACAAATTTTCGGTCAGATTCGTGGTGGCTTAGCAATTTGTGTAGTACTCATTGGAATTCTACTTGCTGCAAGTACTGGAATCATCGGCGCATCGGTCGTGTTGCTCGGACTTATTGGTCTGCCAGTGATGCTTCAGCAGGGGTATGCACGGTCGCTTGCAGCTGGCACTGTATGTTCTGCCGGCACCCTAGGCATTCTTATGCCTCCAAGCATCATGCTTGTGATCATGGCAGATCAGGCATCAGTCCCTGTTGGAGATCTATTTATGGGCGCAGTGCTTCCGAGTGCCCTGCTTGCTTGCCTGTATGGTGCCTATTTGTTTTGTGTAGGCCATCTCCAACCCGAATATGTTCCGTTTGGCAGTCAGCAATCGATTTCCAAAAACGTATTTCGTGACGCCATCGTAGCAATCCTTCCCGTGCTGGCACTCATCGTCGTTGTGCTTGGTTCGATCTTTGCGGGTATAGCAACAGTGACAGAAGCAAGTGGCTTAGGAGCGGTCGGGGCAAGCATCTTGGCGATCGTACATTGGTTGCAAACAAATAAACGGCAACAAGGAAAAGTGGACTATGCCGCTATTCTTCGTGAGGGATGGCAATCTTGTATCGATGCCTTTGCTTTAACAGGTTCTATTGTTGGCATTCTTATTGGCGCTACTTGCTTTGCATTTATTCTTCGTGAGCTGGGCGGTGATAAGCTCATTCAACATGGATTGGAAAGCCTCCCGTTTGGTCCATTTGGTGTCATTGCCATTGTTTTGGGAATTATCTTTTTCTTGGGTTTCTTTCTCGATTGGATTGAAATCACAATCATTGTGCTACCACTTATTTTGACGACGATTGGTACATTTGATTTTCAATTTATTGATCCAACGCTGTATGAACGGCAGGAAAGATTTTTGGTTGCACGAACACAGGCAAATACTATTTGGTTCTGTGTTCTGATGGCTGTCTGCCTTCAAACTTCTTTTCTCACGCCGCCCGTCGGATTTGCGATTTTTTATCTCAAGAGTGTTGCGCCGCAGGAAGTCAAACTTATTGACATTTATAAGGGTGTC
>JAUWWJ010000274.1 GCA_030616935.1 Planctomycetaceae bacterium | reverse complement strand
TTTCAGGGGGTTTGGGAGGGTTTGGCTCCTGAGCCCGTTGGTTCTCGAGGAAGCTAGCGTAATCTGAGACGTCTAGTTTTTTCTTATTTCTTGAGAGTGTCAATTAACTAGTCAAATATTCGGCGCACAAAAAGCCGATAAGTTTTGCCATGAAAATACAATCTCAATTGGCTATAGGTAGCTGTTCTCTTGTAGCAGCGGCTATTATTCGCCAATGGCTCGGGACGGTACGCTCTCGGGTGCAATATGGTGATCGCTTAGTAGATCCTGTTCATCAAGATTTTCGTGGTCCGAAGATATATGTTTTTTGGCACGAGAACATTTTGTTGCCACTTTACTTGCGTGGACATTGCAACATAGCGATGCTTTTGTCCCGTCATGCCGATGCCAATGTCCTTGATCGAGTTGCACGGATGATGGGCTTTGGTGTGGTTCGTGGAAGTACCTTCCGTGGTGGCTCCACTGCCCTGCGAGAATTAGCTCACAGGGCGAGGAATGAAAGTCTCACGATTACTCCTGATGGTCCTCGTGGCCCTCGTCGTCGTCTTGCTGTTGGATGTGTGTTTCTTGCGAGCACCCTGAACATTCCAATTGTTGCGATGGGGTTTGGGTATGATCGGCCATGGCGGTTGGGCACGTGGGATAAATTCGCAATTCCTCGGCCGGGTAGTCGGAGTCGTGCCGTAGTGAGCCGACCGATTTATATTCCCCCAAAACTTGATCGAGATGGCCTCGAGATACATCGTGTTGGGGTGGAACAGATATTGAATTACCTGAGCAATGATGCTGAGAAATGGGCGATTGCGGGAGGGCGTAGACGCGGAGACTGCTCTGCGCAGCCTGAGGTTTCCCGGGTTGCAAAATGGTCAACTTCTTTAGAGGGGCCTCAAGGCATTTCTCTTACCGAGGAATTCGATCGACTAAAAATTGAGCCGAGTATGCAACAGGAACTTTCGAAGGCTATCGGATAAACTTCTGAGGGTAAGTCGGGTAGTCAAAGAAGTTTTTGATACTGACCGTTTTCATCCGTATGATCGCTCTGCTCAAGCGTCTCGATACGTCTTCTTAATCGTAGAAGTTCTTCTCTGAGCACGTGGAGTTCCGTTTCGATGAGAAGAGGTTTTTCAGCAGTGTTCTTTGGTTGTTTAAGAGGCAGTATTGAGTTTGCTGGTTCAGGGAAGAGTCGTCGAACTGTCTGAATGTTTCGAGTTTCAGACGGTAAATCATGTGCAGGTACACCAATGAGTGCCTGCTCCAGAGCCGGATCGATGCGTTGTAAAGCAACATCTGTTTGCCTTGATTGGCCACCAGGCAAAACGTACTGAAGTGAAACCAATGTGCCTGGCGCGGTGTTCCTCACAAAATGATTTAGCTCATTAGGTGATCGCACGGGGCGATTGCCAAAAGCAACAATGACACTCCCGGGAGGTAAGCCTGCTTTAGACGCAGGAAGGCTCTGCACAACGCCAAAGACGTAAGCCCCTGTCTGGCTTGGCAGCCTGTATCTCGTTTGAGTTGCTAGATCAATCGGTAAGGTTCGGACTCCTAGTGCAGTTCGGCCCTGATAACTATCAGGAGTTGTGTGGCCCGAAGGCTTAATTGCAGGAGGTTGCTCAAACGCCGGTGGTGGTGAAGGAACTGGCTGTGGAGGAGTCGGTTGTGTGCTGTTTGGCGAGGAAAATCGAGAGGGTAGGTTCGCCTCGGATTGCCGGGGTTGTGTGGAGGCGATTTGCGGAGGGACTGTGACTGAGGGTGGACTGAACAGAGGAGCTTCTGACATGCTTGAACCAGATGTTCGCGTCGGTGATTGTGAGAATCGAGAAGCGTCTTTTTCCGAGGCAGACAATCCACGGCTATCAGCCAACTGAGACGGTGAAATCTGGGAAGGTGTACGACTTTCGGGAGGCCTAGTACGAGATGTCATGGTGACTTCGTTGACGCCTTCAGTGCGACCAATGAGCGCACGCACTTGTTTGTCTGGTGGAATCGCTGCCAAGAGTGCTGCCAACTGATCCGCTGTTTGAACAGGCTCACCATCGATTGCCAAGAGTACATCTTGGGCCTGGATGCCGGCTTGCATTGCTGGGCTTGGATCAGAAACCTTCACGATGACAAGTCTTCCAGTGATGATCGAGTCATCAACAATCAGCCCAAGCCAGCCAGAACCTTGTGGTCCTTTCTTGGTTTTTAATAAATTCTTTTTTGTTGAATTGTCGTCAGTCTTTCCTTCTTCGTTAGACAGTACGGTTACTGCCTCTGATTGCTTTTCTGAATTTTTATCATCACTATCTTCACTTTTTGTAGTGTTTGGTTTTGGGGGAATCAGGTCTTCAGGTGAGACTGGCTCGGAAGCCTTCGTTTTCGAGCCCTTCTCAACTGGAATTGCTTCCTTTTCTGAATGCAGTGGGATTTGGAGTGGTTCCCCAATCGAGATATCCTCTGCTCCAAGTTTTTCAGGTGATTCCTCAGCGAAGGAACGCACGTCGTTGGTCGTAGGAAGTGCAACAAAAACAGAGAATGTACATACGAAAAACCAGTGCTTCAAACGGATACCACTGCAACAACCAAAAGAGGATTTTAGCATGGTGATCTACCAACGAGATATTAATAGTAAGAAGCGACTACCCATAGCTTAGTAGACTTCAGCGTGGTTTTCAGGAGGCAGTCGAAAATAACGTCATTTTCGATCAAATTTGTTTGAAATTCAGAGAAGAAGCATGCGAAGAAGTCTATGGCAGACTTGATTTGGCGAATAAAAATTCTTCATGCATCAAACTCACAACTTTTCCACCAACGGTTTCAACAACATCATGACTACGAGACAGCCATGAACAGCGATTATTTGGAAGGTTGTTTGACAGCAGTGCTAGCACTTCTATACTCACCGCCGAGCGGGAGCATTTCTTTTTCATGAGCATCAATCATGAATGGCAGGTGACCTTGTTCAGAACGAAAAGATCGATTGCATTGGATTAATGCCGGGAGCTGCCCCGGGACATGGAGTGTCGCAAAACGTGGCAAAAATGAACTCTCACCACCCTTCAGGACGGTTTCAAAAAGCATCCCAAGCTTCTCGAGGATGTTCAAGGAGAGGTCAGGTTCGGCCTATAGGAGAAGTAAGCCTTCCTGAAGTTCCGGACCCAGCCACATCGAAGCCGCCAAGAGAATCATGTGAGGTGGGAAGTTCCTCGTTTGTTGCGTCATGTGCGACTGGTGAACGAATAAAAGAGGCACTTTTTTCCAGGCTTGGACATGAGCGTTTTGCAGTATGGTTCGGAGGCAACTTTGAGGTTCATGTCTCTGAAACTGGAGCAAAAGAGAGCCTCCCTCAGGTGGCAGTCCTGTATGACCCTAATTACCCCGGAGACTGGCTCAGGAAGACATTCAACGGAGATGTGGTCCATTGTGCCAGCGAAATCTTGGGTGGGCCTGTAGCAGTAAAATGGGGCCCTCTTGAGCAAGCCTCTTTTGAAGACTCGACATTCTCTAGCGATACGAGAGAGGCTGATACCCCGAGGGGCTCTATTCCCGTTCCAAATAGAACGGAAGTTCACAGTGCACGAGGGGGGCAGAAAAAATCGCCTCCTGCCGGGACAAACTGTTCCAATGCACGAGAAACGTTGCTGAGGAATACCAAAAAAGCCAGTTTACGTCGCCCTGCGGTCAGGTTAGATGAATTTTCAGTTGGCTCGAGTAATCGGATGGCGTACGCAGCAGTTGAGCTGGCAGCGAGCCGTCTTGGTGAAAT
>JAUWWJ010000364.1 GCA_030616935.1 Planctomycetaceae bacterium | reverse complement strand
AGTTCTACCATTCCCTGAAAAGGAAATCGTACTTCTGCTTCATCAAGTACGTGAAATAATATGATGTCATGATTTCGATGACGAAGCCGAAGCATCGCATCACGAATTGCTGCAGGTTCCGCGAGCAAGTCACTAAAAACCATTAACAGCGAACGATGACGAAGCATTGCTCCGATCTGCAATAAACTGGCAGAAATCTCAGATGCACCACCAGCCTCAGTCTTCGACAAAAGGGAGAGGACTTCTGAAATCTGACTACGCCTTGATCGCGCCGGTAGACTCGCAGTAATTCTCTCACCAAAAACCATTAATCCGCAAGGATCTTGCTGGTGAACCATTAACCAGCAAAGTGCTGAGGCTAGCGATATGGCGTAGTCCAGTTTTGTGAATTGCTGTCGATAGGTGTACCCCATCGACCCACTCGTATCGACTACAAGATATCCTGTGATATTTGTCTCGGCTTCATATTTTTTTATGTAGTGCTTATCGGTTTTCGCGTAGACAAGCCAATCAATATCTTTCGGATCATCACCAGCCGCATACCGCCGATGCTCGCTGAACTCGACAGAAAAGCCCTGAAACGGGCTCGCGTGAAGGCCCTGCAGAAAGCCTTTCACAATAAACTTGGCACGCAGATCAAGCCTTGCAATCTGCTGCACCACATCCGGCTTGAGATATTCTTCAACTGCGCGCGACATGCAGCACTCATTTCACCAACGGAGGAACCGAGGGTTCCGGAACTTCTCGCAGCAATCTCTGGACAAGCGATTCACTCGTAAGGCCTTCTGCTTGAGCCTGAAAGTTTGTTGATATTCGATGGCGGAGCACCGGGACGGCAATCCGGCGGATGTCCTCGATGGACACGCTAAATCGCCCATCCATAGCCGCCATTGCCTTTCCACCTTGTATCAAAAATTGACCAGCCCGTGGGCCAGCCCCCCAGTCAACTAACTCTTTCACGTACTTAGGCGACTCAGGATCTTTGGGGCGAGTTGAACGAACGAGCGTCGCAACGTACTTAATGATGTACTCACTTACAGCAACACCAGCAACAAGTTTTTGAATATTTGTAATCGCTCTACCGGAAAGTACTTTGCGGACTTCCGGACGCTCTGGTCGAGTCGTCGCCATCAATATTCGCTCTTCCTCGTCTGCGCTTGGGTATCCAACTTTGATATTGAACATAAACCGATCGAGCTGCGCTTCGGGTAGCGGATATGTCCCTTCCTGCTCAACTGGATTTTGTGTCGCTATCGTAAAAAAGGGATCTGGTAGCGAATATGTTTCTTGCCCCACCGAAACTTCTCGCTCCTGCATCGCCTGAAGTAGGGCCGCCTGCGTTTTCGGTGGGGTACGATTGATTTCATCAGCGAGCAAAACATTGGTGAATATAGGCCCCTCTACAAACCTGAAATTACGACGGCCCGACTCGTCTTCATCGAGCACGTTCGTCCCTGTGATATCCGAAGGCATCAAATCCGGTGTGAACTGAACTCGCTTAAAATCAACATCCAGAATTCTTGCTACCGTTGAAACCATGAGGGTTTTCGCCAAACCCGGCACTCCCTCTAGCAAGCAGTGACCGCGTGTGAAGATCGCTGCAAATAGCTGCTCGATCACTTCGTCTTGACCGACAATGATTTTCTGAAGCTCTTCCTGCATGAGCAGTCGATGCTGGGAAAATTCGTGCAGAACATCATCGAGTGACTTTTGTTTTCCAGCAGTCGACACGAAGTCGGTTTCCTTCCTTAGGGGACTCATTATGAACATGATGGCAGAAGTGATAAAATCCCAACCACTTCTCCATAAAGTATCGGACTTTGTGCCACCAAGAGGCAAACAAAAACGTTGGCGCAGCGATAAGAAAGCACGTGAGACATGTCTCTATCGATGACAATGCCGTAGAATGAGGTTCAGTAGACAGGCACCTCCCCCTCATCTGGAAGGCTTCATGCATCACGTGTTATTGAGCGATTACAAGAAGATTTCGTGCATTGCGTTGCTTGCTGCCATCCAGCTCGTATCTGTACCGGTTGCATTTCCTGCTGAAGATGAACTCCAACCCAAGCAAATAAGCAATGCAATAGAACAAGCAAAAAACTGGCTTATACGTAAGCAGAGCCCAAACGGCACATGGAAGTCAGCAATGCGGACAGATGAAACTGTCGTAGGAGCAACAGCACTGGTCGTACTTGCTCTGGCAAATGCTGGCGTTGATGCTGATGAGCAGGCCATGAAAAAAGCACTTACGTGGCTGAGGGAACAGACACCTACCGACACCTACTCGGTTTCACTTCAAACCCAAGCCCTTGCGATGGTTTCACCGAAGCAGGACCTAGCCATTCTCGAACGAAATACCCGTTGGCTTGAAGATCGTCAATCAAATGGCCCTGGAGTAACGGGTGGCTGGTCTTATGGAGCAAACCGTTCGGGTGCTGACAATTCGAACTCACAATTTGCAATTCTCGGATTACACGAAGCCCAACGTGCAGGTGTACGAGTCAACTCGGATGTGTGGAAGTTATCAAAAAAATATTGGGAAGCAGCCCAGCGAATGGATGGCTCATGGAGTTACACCGCCGGAGGTGGTAATGGCACCGGCAGCATGACCTGCGCAGGCATCGCAAGCATGTGGATAACTAACGAACATACCGAGCGTCCCGACGCATTCGTGAATGGAACAAATATTTCGTGTTGTGGTGGCGGCTCTTCGGCAAAAACTCTTGAGAACGGACTTCAATGGCTCGGCAAGAATTTTTCTGTTACGAGAAATCCACCTGGTGGGCAGCAATGGCTCCGATACTACCTATACGGACTGGAGCGAGTAGGACGATTTACTGCCAGACGATTCATCGGTACTCATGACTGGTATTTGGAAGGGGCAAAAATGCTTGTCTCATCCCAAGACCCTCTTTCGGGAAGCTTTCAAAGCAAGGGGTCTGAGGACGCAGTCGTGGCGACAAGTTTTGCCCT
>JAUWWJ010000124.1 GCA_030616935.1 Planctomycetaceae bacterium | reverse complement strand
CATTGCAAGGTGTCACTCGTGATTCGGAATGAACGTGAAGGACTTAAGCGATACGTTCATCTTGGGACAGGTAACTACAATCCAGCGACGGCAACCTCGTACACAGACCTTGGTTTGTTTACAGCTGATGCCGAGATTGCCGAAGATGCCTCCGCACTGTTCAATCTGCTTACGGGCTATTCTCAAGGCCATCAGTGGAAGAAACTCATAGTCGCTCCTAACGACCTCCATAGCCGCACGCTTGAGTTGATAGGAATTCAAGCTGCCCTGGCTTCAGCTGGAAAACCATCGAGAATTTTTGCAAAAGTAAATTCGCTAGCGGATCATCAGATTATCGAAGCCCTTTACAGTGCCAGCCAGGCTGGCGTCCCGATTGAAATACTCTCTCGAGGCATTTGCTGCTTGCGGCCCGGCGTCACTGGGCTGAGTGAAAACATACGGGTTCGGAGTATCGTCGATCGTTTTCTCGAACACAGTCGAATATTTATATTTGGTGAGGGAGTCGATGCAGAGGTCTATTTAGGAAGCGCAGACTGGATGCCCCGAAACTTCTTCCGCAGAGTTGAAGTGATGTTTCCCGTGCTTGCAGAATCACTCAAGGAACGTTTGCTTACGACTATTGTTCCAACATATAGCGATGATACGGCACGAGCCAGAAGGCTTTGTTCAGACGGTACTTATACTCTTGATACTCCATCGAAAAAACAAACACCACAACGTAGTCAGATCCTCTTTATGGAGGAAGCATCTGCTATGAGTGATACAATTACCCAACTCCCAAATCATGGAAGCAGTAACGAAAAAAAACAGTCCCCGGGTTTAATTGGTTCGCGGGTTTCATCCAGAAGTAATTCGTCGCAGAGGCAGAACCGTTCGAGGTCGAGGAAGAGTTAGTCGTAAACTAGAAGTTTTCAGGGAGTCAGGTACTCTAGTACGTAGCGTTTTCACAAAGTCTGTAGGAGCACATGTGAGTAATTTGTATGTCGGATGATCACTACCAAATACTGGGAGTTTCCCGGACTGCGACATCAGAGGATATTCAGAAGGCGTATCGAGAAATGGCGCGGAAATATCACCCGGATTCACATCCCGACAACGATGCCGCAAAGGAGCAGTTCAAAAAAGTACAAACGGCGTTTGATGTGCTGAACGACCCCAGCAAACGTGAGATGTATGATCGATACGGAAGCTCTTTTGAAGGAGTTGGAGCGGGAGGAGGAGGGTGGTCGCCGCAAGGACAGCAGGGCGGCTTTCAGTCTGGGGGAGAGGTTGATTTAGAAAGCCTGTTTGGTGGCGGTTTTGCCGACTTGTTTGGTGGTGGAAAACGGCGGTCAAGTCGCCCGAGACGTAGCCGCAGCGCACCAGGAGAGGACATTACTGCAAATATCCGAATTCCTTTTCAGCTGGCAATTGATGGTGGAAAAACAGAGGTTCGTTTTGATAGAGATGGTTCTAGTGAGACTCTCAGTATAACGATCCCTCAAGGCCTTCCCGATGGAGCTCGTATGAGGTTACGAGGACAGGGGAGACCTGGTGTCGGTGGTGGTGCGTCGGGTGATCTTCTTCTTGACGTGGGAGTTGAACCACATCTGGTGTATCGCCGAGAAAGAGACATGCTCGCAGTCAGTTTGCCAATAAGTCTTTCAGAGGCATTGGAGGGTGCAAAAGTTGACCTGCCAACTCCTTGGGGAGTCATTAGCCTACGGATACCAGCCGGGACGTCTTCTGGCAAGAAACTTCGTGCCGCTGGCATGGGAGTTCGGCATGCAAATGGTTCAAAGGGAGATTTGATTGCAGAAGTTCAGATTGAACTGCCAGAGATGCATGACGAGGCGGTATCAAAATCCCTGCTAGAGGCGGTAAAGGCAGCTGAGTTGAACTCACCCAAGGATCCACGGGCTTCAATCAAGTGGTAGCAAGAAACGAAACAGAATTCCGTTTTCAGAAAAAGCAACGCTTGCTTCGCACGACTGATTTTCGTCGCGTCTATGCTCAACGTCAGTCTGTCGCTATTGGACCACTCGTGATGTACGGCGCTCAGCAAGTCACAAAGCTGAGCCATGCTAGGATTGGAATATCCGTCTCTCGTCGTGTTGGGAATGCAGTTGTAAGAAATCAATGGAAAAGAAGATTACGAGAAGCGTTTCGAAAGGTAAAAACACAGTTTTCTCCAGATCTCGACGTTGTTGTAGTTGTTCGGGCTACAGGGAAACCTGCTACGGGTCAGAACGCTGCGATGGACACGGAGCAACTTCTTCTTGGTTTGATGAATCGGCTCAGGCTGAAGGTTAAGCGTTCTGGTAAATAATTAAATGGTGATCTGCCTCTATTTCGAAATGTTTCTTTGGAGAATGTAAGTGAGTGTCCAGGCATTTCGTTCGTGTATCTGTTGGCTCATCAGAATGATTAGCTGGGCTGTGGTGAGGGTGTTAGTTGCGATCATTTGTGTGTACCAAGTCCTGATAAGTCCGTTGCTTGGGAAGCAGTGTCGGTTTCGGCCAAGTTGCAGCAGGTACTTCCAGGAATCTGTCACAAAGTACGGGCCACTTCGAGGGACATGGAAAGGCCTCACTCGTATCTGCCGATGCCATCCATGGAATCGTGGCGGTTATGATCCACCTTGATTCGTTGACAAGGAGTCACGTAGCCAATTCACAACAGATCCATTGGCTGCAGGGAATGTACACTGATCAAGTTCAATCCAAGAGAGCCATTTGAATGGTTTGCAAGGCTCTGGATTTGCACATGATTCGAGTGATCCTAAGAAAAAAATGATCTCAAAGTGCCCCTCGTCAGTGAGTGTTCTGTCGAGTTGTCGTTCGATGGAAATATGAAGGCCGGTCTCCTCGAGGCATTCTCGTACTGCTGCCCTTGATGCACTTTCACCTTCCTCTATTTTACCTCCTGGGAACTCATGGAATCCTTTTGCTGTAGCCGCATTACTCGCGCGCTTGCCTACAAGTACTCGTTGCTGATGGACAACGATAACAACAGCAATATGTCGTTTTTCAGGCACGTTGAATGGATCAGTCTTGTTTCGGCACAAGATCGAGGAGCCGTCCTGGCGACCCCATGATGTTGTAGCCAGCATCCACGTGAAGAAGTTCTCCGGTAATTCCTAGTGAGTCACGTGATACGAGCCAAGCACCTGCTTTTCCAACTTCTTCGTGTGTGATGTTCCGGCCCATTGGAGACATGTGCTGGTATAAGCCAAGCATGTCTTCGACCCCTGCTCCTCGGCCTGCAAGTGTGCGTAAAGGGCCGGCGCTGATTGCATTTACTCGCACGCCCTGAGGACCAAGATCAAAAGCCATATATTTCACGCAGGCATCGAGTGTGGCCTTGCAGACACCCATGATGTTGTATCCAGGGACAACTTTCTCACCACCAAAATAGGTGAGAGTCAAGATGGAGGCGTCCTTGGCGAGTATTTCCCTAGACAATCGTCCGACAGCAAGAAGACTGTAGGCGCTCGTTTCCATTGCGGTGCGAAAACCATCACGGCTACAGTTTGTTGTTTCTCCCTTGAGGTCATCCATCGGTGCGTATGCAATGGAATGAATGAGGAAATCAATTGTCCCAAATTCTTCCTGTGTTTTTTTCATGACAGCAGCTATTTGCTCGTCACTTGACACGTCCATCGGCACCAGAAACTTTGCATTTGGTTCATCGTCGGTGAGTAAGGCAACTCGCCGCCGGTTTCGCTGGCGTGTGTCATCTGGTCTGTCCGGGAGATGACTGAAGCCGATCGTCGCACCTTCGGCAAGTAATTCTTTAGCAATAGCCCAAGCAATTGAGTGGTCGTTTGCTACGCCAAGGACAAGGCCCTTCATTCCATCATACCGGCCCATGTGAAAGTCTCCCGTTGAATAGTGTCTTAAGGTGAAGAATGTAACTGCTTCGATCAATACACTCAATGCGCAATCAGGAACTCGAGAAAGATTCACGTTTCGTGGTAGAGTGCTGCCCCTTGCCACGTGGTCAGGCGAAGGGTAAGTTTTCGATCAGATGCCCCGTTAGCTCAATTGGTTAGAGCATCTGACTCTTAATCAGAGGGTTCCAGGTTCGAGTCCTGGACGGGGTACTCGATATTTCTTTTTGTTGCTTTCGATGAGAGCAACTGTTTGTAGCACGTCGTGCTTGTCAAACAATGCTCTTTCAACGTCGCCCTTGAGTTTCTGGAGAGAGCGTCCTTAAAACGTATTCTCGCCGGGGTATGCACGGACTGTTTTGGAAACAAAACATCATTTACTTACCTGAATCGCGTCTTTTGATGCGTGGCTTCAAAGATTTGATTCACTGGCGTTACGATACCACCAAGAGTGCCACTTTGAAATGTTCTCGTGCCAAGGAGGTTGTGGGTTTGGGTAAGCAATCTGGAAGACGCGATTCATGTAACATTTGTGAGTTTTTGATGCGAGGTCGAGAGTATGCGACGAGTGCCAGGATCTCACGGCAGAGTTGGCAGATGTAGGGTAGCTATTCAAAATAATTCGTATTCTCGATTTATGCGAAGTCTGTTTAGACTGTTCTCTGAAAGACGTGTTTCTACTGTTGATTCAAGGTAAAAATACTTCGTAGGTGGTTATGGAAGACCAGTCTCGTAAATTATTTGTTCTTGATACGAATGTCATTTTGCATGACTCAAACTGCATTCGAAATTTTCAGGAACACGATGTTGCGATACCCATTACAGTTCTTGAAGAACTCGATAAGTTCAAGCGTGGGAATGAAGATATTCATTTTCAGGCGAGGCAATTCCTGCGTGAACTAGATCAATTGACTGGTGATCTTCTGTCGACAACAGGAGCCCCTCTTGGTTCTGGTCGGGGTGGTGTGCGAGTGATATTGGGTGCTGAGCAAGATGATCGGATTGCATCCGCATTTCTTCAAAACACTCCAGACCATCGCATATTAAATACAGCGGCGAGTCTTCAGAAGGAGCGGTTGGGCCGTCGGGTTATTCTGGTCTCGAAAGACACAAACCTGAGGATGAAAGCGAAAGGGCTCGGGGTTCCTGCGCAAGACTATACAAGCGACAAGATTGAGAGTTTCGACAAACTCTACATGGGGAAACGAGTTGTTGAGGACGTAGATGCAGATGTTATTGGTGGTTTTTATACCGGGTCCGGCAAGGTCTCGGCTGAAGACTTGCCGGATGTGGCCAATCCAATTGCAAATGAAAATTTTGTACTTCGTGCTGGTAGTAAGTCAGTGTTGGTGTCATTTAAGGCATCTGACAATACCTTCGTGAGGGTAGAGAAAAAAAACTGTTATGGAATAAATCCTCGGAATGCTGAGCAATCATTTGCGGTCAACGCACTCTTGGACGATGACGTAAGGTTGGTAACTCTCGCTGGTACCGCTGGCACTGGCAAAACACTGCTGGCATTGGCCGCAGCCCTCGAATGTCGTCAGCAATATCGTCAGATATTGCTGGCTCGCCCTGTTGTGCCTTTGTCGAATCGGGACCTTGGTTTTTTGCCAGGTGATATTACCGATAAACTCGACCCGTATATGCAGCCTCTTTACGACAACCTGACTGTCATACGCCATCAGTTTCATGAAAGTTCTCCAGCCGCGCAGCGAATTCAAGAGATGCGAGAATCTGAAAAACTACTGGTGACGCCCTTGGCTTATATTCGTGGTCGCAGCTTGCAAAAGATATTTTT
>JAUWWJ010000201.1 GCA_030616935.1 Planctomycetaceae bacterium | reverse complement strand
TATGTCTGCAATTACTCGATGTGGGTAAGCATGGCATGGTGCCTTCAAAATGATGCACGGTGTGGTTTTCTACATGTTCCCAAAGACTACTCCACGAAAAGACTCGAAAAGTACGTGAGGTGTGTAATTGAGTCGTGTTGATTCTTTTTGGTATGGGGAAATGACAAATGATTGATGCGTTACGGATGTCTCGACCAATTGCTCATGCGCACAGTGTTACATTGAGTTGCAGCCGATCTTTATTCAGGCGTGCCAGAAGGATCAAACACTTCTGAATCAAGAATAAGTTGCCGAAACGCTTGTTCCGGAACATCTCGTAAAATCTTCAGAAAAGCAACGAGCTCAGAGACATCATCGCGATGTAATCGTATCTGAGAGTAGGCATCGCTGATTTTTGGAGCGCCTCCCTTTTGTTTGATTTTCGCGTATTCAATTTTCTGATCAATTATTTCCCGCAGTGCCTGCGAAGATTTGTTTAAGTTTCGTAGCGAGGTTGTTGGGACCTTTGCCATGCCAGGTTGGACGCTATGTGATCTACCATCAGTAAAGTCCGGAAGGGTGTGGCAGGCCACACAATTGCCGACACGTTGTTTGCCTTCATATTGAATGAATGTTTTGAATCCTTCGTAAGCCAAATTGCTCATGCCGGGGGGAGATTTTAATAGAATTCGGCCTTCCTGGTTCGCCAGGCGACCAAATATTCGGCCTGAAAAGTCCTCCGAGGATTCATCTTCGTAAGGCACTTCTGGTAAGCGATTGATGTATGCGAAAGCATCAAAGACGGATCGACGGGTGCTGGCAAGACGATGAATCTTTGTTTTCTTTTCAACGCTTTGTATGACTTGATCTGGTTGCTGGTACTCGGCCTCTGTCATCCAGAATAGATCATTCCAGTACGGTGTATCATTTGGCACCGGGTTCCCTTGTGTACTACGACCGGAACATATGATATGAGTTAATTTCTGCTGCAGTGTTCCGGCACGTTCCCTCTGTGTGTCAAACAGATTATGTGTTTCACCGGGATCATTCGAAAGATCATAGAGTTCCTGCTTCCTTTTTTTTGTGGAACCCATCACAAGCTTCCACTGCTTGTCACGAATTGCAAATTCACCACGACTACTGTGATGAATCATCGGTACACGATTCACGGTAGTCACCTGTGTCAGGGCGGCCAGAAAACTCTGGCTATCTTCTCCTGCATTGTCTGGGAGAGAGTCGCCAACTATTTCAGCGAGCGTTGCGAGTAAGTCCGTTTGGCAGACTGGTGATGAAGATATTCGGCCAGGGCTGACAATACCGGCTGGCCATCTGACAATAAATGGAACCCGATGACCTCCTTCATAGATAGATCGCTTTCCTTCCCGGTATGGCCCATTACTGGCATGCTTGAATAGTTCCTTTCGTTTTTTCCAAGTCGTTTCGGGACCATTGTCGCTGGTAAATAGAATGAACGTATTTTCATCAAGTCCTTCCTTTTCAAGGAAATCTAGAATCCGCCCAACGTGCCAGTCTGTTTCGATCATGAATTCGCCGTAGGCACCAGCCTCTCCCTGCCCTCGAAAGCGATCCATAGGAATGACTGGCTTATGCGGAGATGTATAAGGAAGATAAAGAAAAAAAGGCTTATCAGTATTCCGTTGCTTCATCCACTCAATTGATTGTGTGGTGAAACGGTCAAGGCATGAAATGTCAGTAAAGTCAGGTGCGACCTCAAGCTTGCCGGAAAAATTACCAGTTGGACTGGCGTCTTTGACAGATGCGGATCCGTCATACGGTGGCATGATTCGATAATCGTCCAGAGCAATTTTGTTCGGTTTTTTTGTCGTGTATTCAGTCGGTGGAACTTTAGCGAACCGTCCCTCGAACCAGGCAAGCACACCGTAGTTCATGGATGCTGGGATTCCCCAAAAATAGTCGAAGCCTTTATCAATAGGCATATCAAGGACAGGCTGGCTCCAGTCACGCGTTGTTCTGGTGCCAGGAAAATCCATACCCAGATGCCATTTCCCTACCATGGCTGTCTGATATCCATTGTCCCTGAGGAAGCTACCAACAGTCATTCGTTGATCAGGTATCAAACAGGATCTCTCTGCCTGAAAGACACCACGTTTTAATTCTGTTCGCCAGCTATAGCGTCCGGTCAAGAGTCCGTACCGTGATGGTGTGCACACTGTATCCGAGCAATGGCCATCAGTGAAAAGAACGCCTTCCTGCGCAAGCCGATCAATATTTGGTGTTTTAAATTTTGAGTCCTTATTGAGACACGTTGCGTCGCCATATCCCTGATCATCGGTGTAGATCACAATGATATTTGGAGTCGTGAGTTCATTTGTAGAAGTTGCAGAACCTGTTCGTGCGGTGAGATTCGCTACAAGCAAAATCACAACAAGGTTTTGCACAAAAGTAAACGAGGGTTTATTGGGTGCTTCCATCGGCAGAACTCCTCACGTATTAGGAATATGCGTCTTATTTGAAACTCATTCTATGAACTCCGTCCCACTTCGTTGGTGGGTGCTCACATAGATGAAGACAACGCTTTAGAAGCAATGTTGTCGGAGCATCATGAGGAAATTTTTTCATAATGAATTCAAATTTCTTTGCCGCTTCTTGAAAATGTGAGTCAATATAAGTTGTTAATGCAGCTTCATATTCTTCAGCTAATTCAATGGTTTCTCTTTTTGTTTCATTCCGAAAGCCGATAAGCTCATAGATGTAGTTGCCGACCTCTTGGCCTTTAACGGCGACAAGATCGAGGGGCCTAAGGACAAAAATATCTGAAACAAGTTCCTTGGTTTTTTGGCTAATAATTATTTTGGTTCCGTAAACCTTATTCAGGCTTTCGAGCCGGCTGGCAAGATTGACGGGATTTCCGATAACAGTGTAATTGAGTCGCTCTTCACTCCCCATATTTCCGATAACAAGTTCTCCAGAACTGATACCTATTCGGGTCCATAATTCTGGTTTGCCTTGGTCTCGCCACTTTTTACAGAGTTCTTGTAGGTTGTGTTGGTTTGCCAAAGCAGCCCGACATGCATCGATTGCATGATTTTTGTTTGGAGTCGGCGCTCCCCAAAAGGCCATGACTGCATCACCAATATATTTATCAATTGTTCCATGATCTTGAGAGATCTGTTCACTCATGGCGGTGAGATAATCTTCCAAGTGATCAACGAGGTCTTCGGCGGTCAGTTTTTCAGAGATTGAAGTGAAGTCCTGAATGTCTGAGAAATAAACCGTAAGCGTAGCTTTTTGGCCTCCAAGCTGAGCTTCGTTTTGTGAAGAAACAAGTTCGCGTACAAGTTCAGTTGGTACATATTTTGCGAAGGACCGAAGGCTTTTTTTCATTGCCTCGGTTGCAACGAGAAGTTGATCAACTTCTGTTATTCTGCTGCGTCCGATAGTTTTAGCTGTCAAATCAAATGTACCAATTCGTTCGTTTTCAATTGCAACAGTATGAAGAGGACTTGAAATACGAGTTGATAAAAGGATGCACATCAATGACGTTATCACGAAGGCGCTTAAGCCGATAACAAGATTGACAAGATTGTTGCGCTGCACAGAGCCCAATACATCAGACTTTGGCATAACCATACAAGTGATCCAATCTGGATAGTTGGAGCCACGAAGCCTCTGGTAACTTCCAATAAATGTTTCCGCTCCAGCACGAAACGAGAACGAAACGACTTGGTCTTCTGTGCTAAAAGATCTTGGGAGTGTTGTGAGAGATTTTGGGAGTCGTTTGGTGAACGCCTGGACCACCGGGTCAGGGAATCGTTCGATCGGCACCAAGGTTGGCTGCATTTCTTGTCCCGGTACAACCGTCGTAACCTCCTCTTCATTTCGTTCTACCGGTTTTATCAACTCTGTAAGAAGTTCGGCTTGGGGATACGCAACGACACGCATTGTGTCATCGGATCGTCGTTCAATAATGAAAGGTCGCCCTCTTCCAGAGTCTCCAACACGGATTTGATTCTTAAGGAATTTTGAAAGATCTCTTAATTCGAAGTCAGCAGTGAGAACATACTGCAGTTCACCATCTGTATAAATTGGTGTAGCGCAGGTTTTACCAGGGGTTGTGCTTACCGAATCAGTGCCCCAGAAGACGAAACTATCAGGCCATGTCTGCCTGCCAGCTTTCTTTGCAGCAACATACCATGGACGTTTTCTTGGATCGTAGTTGTTGTATTCAGAAACTTTATGTTCTATATCACCGTTATTGCTGTACTCGTAGTCATGTATCTCAATCTGGTTATCCGGGTTTCTTATATAACGACGGCTCGTAATGCTTTCATGCTTTTGTTCAAGCATGCAATATTCACCCGTTGCTTCGATAGCAAGAGAAAGGTAAGCAAGTTCCTTATGAACTTTCATCACTTCAAGGAAATAATCGGAAATGACCGGAAAGTCTTCTGAAGTTAATGGTTCATTGTGACGGGTATCTGATGCGCGTAATTGGCCACTATTAATGAGCTTCTCATTGATCTCACTTTGTGATCGTGCAACATCCAATAATGCACGGATTCGAAGATCAATTCGATTCGATGTCTGTTCAATGATTTGAG
>JAUWWJ010000264.1 GCA_030616935.1 Planctomycetaceae bacterium | reverse complement strand
TCAGTCCAGGATCGAGTGATCGATATCGTTGCTTCTCAGTTAGGCGTAAGCAAGGAACAGATCACTCCCGAGACATCATTTATCAATGACCTCGGTGCCGACTCTCTCGATACTGTTGAGCTCGTCATGGAACTCGAGGAAGAGTTTGAAATCAATATTCCTGACGATGCAGCTGAAAAAATTCAGACTGTCGGCCAGGCGGTTGAATTCATTGAAAACAATCAAGGCTGATACGGTTTTTGGAAACGTCATAGGTTTGGCTTGGGGTTGATCAAGGACGACATGAAGCGACGGATTGTGCTTACTGGCCTCGGAGTAGTTACTTCTCTTGCTCGGCCGGTTGAAACCTTATGGAGTCGACTGCTCGCTGGTGACAGCGGTGTAGGCCCTATTTCTCTTTTTGATGTGTCGGGTTACCGAGTCCAATTTGCTGGGCAAGTTCAGTGGGATGGTCTGGCCGAAGGTGTTGCAAACGTAAAAGAGCTTCGACGGCTTGATCGGTTTACACAATTCGCGCTCGCTGCTTCGGCTGATGCGGTGCAAGACTCAGGTATTGATTTTGGGAAGGAAGACCCGTACCGGTGTGGTGTGATTGTCGGTTCAGGTATCGGTGGGCTGGCCGAGTTTGAGGCGCAGCACGAACGACTGCTGAAAAAGGGCATTGATAAGGTCTCTCCATTCACCATACCGAAGTTAATTGTGAATGCTGCGAGTGGTCATGTCTCTTCCGCTCATGGCATTAAAGGTCCAAATTTTTCAGTTGCTACGGCGTGTGCCAGCGCTGCGAATTCTCTCGGGGAGGCGTTTCGAGCGATTCGGTGCGGTGATGCTGACGTCATGGTGGCTGGAGGGAGTGAGGCTGCTCTTACCCCTATGGGGCTAGCAGGGTTTCAGAATATGCGAGCCCTGTCGTTTCGAAGTGACGCGCCTCAGCAGGCAAGCAGGCCTTTTGATAGTGACCGAGATGGTTTTGTGTTGGCAGAAGGGGCTGGCGTCGTTGTGCTTGAAGAACTCGAGCACGCTCGGAAACGTGGGGCAAAAATATACGGTGAACTGATGGGATATGGAGCAAGCGGTGACGCAGGGCACATCACCCAGCCTGATGAGGAGGGACGCGGAGCGGCTAGGGCTATGTCGATGGCGCTTCAGGACGCAGGTATTTCCCCGGAATCTATTGATTACATCAATGCTCATGGGACAAGCACGCCGCTTGGCGATAAGGCGGAGACATTAGCGATTAAAAAGGTTTTTAGCGAGCACTCGAAAAGCCTTGTTGTTTCAAGCATCAAGAGCCACCTCGGCCACACGCTTGGAGCGAGTGGCGGCATCGAATTGGTTGCCTGTGCAATGGCGCTCCAGCACAATGTGATTCCGCCGACGATAAATCTTGAAACACCAGATCCTGAGTGTGATCTTGATTACGTGCCAAATCAGCCACGAGAAATGAAGGTTCAGGTGACTATGAGCAATAGTTTTGGATTCGGCGGGCACAATGCCAGTCTGGTGCTTGGCAGGCTTTCCTGATGCTGCTGTGCGTTCTTGCTCAGTGAGTCGGTTGGGTGAATCTTTCTTGCGAGAAAACCAGATGTCCAGTTTTGCTTGAAGCGGAAGAACATAATCAGAAGCCAGCTAGTTTTTTTATGCGATGCTTTTCAGTACCTGATGGAGCCAGAATAACGCATCGCCTGATGGTTGTGTTTTGCATCGGTTGGTTTCTGCTGCCCAATTGGATTTCTCAGCGTGCGTACTGCCAGCTTGCGTCGACTGCCGGGCAGGTGTGGAAAACATACAACGTTGAGCCTTTTCTCCAGGTGGCTGGAGTCGGAAGTGAAGAGCACATCGTGCACTGGATCCTTCAGCAGACGGGGTACGAGCAGTGGCATGGAAAGCATGCGGCGTCTTTATCGGCGGATAAGATGAAGCTTTCGTGTTACCACACGCCGGACATGCAGGAAAAAGTTGCCGCCATTGTCAAGCGATTTACGGCAGGCAATGCATTGCCTCATCGTTTTCAGGTTCGTGTCATTGGAATTGGGTCAGTTCGGTGGCGACAGCAGGCATCAGAGACCATGACGGCGATGCCTACCGCTACCGCAGGTGTTCAGGCTTGGGTTGTACCGCGGGAGAATTCAGCAGAATTACTCAATCGGCTCTTGTCACGAAGCGACGTTGAAGAGTTACCTGTCGGGCCAGTTTTCGCGGCGAATGGTGTGCCTGCGACGTTATCTGGGGTTCGTGAAAGAACGTACATTCAGGATATTACGATCGATCCTGCGTTACCCAATGGATGGCAGCCTTTGTCGGCAACCTGCCGTGAAGGCCTGAGTGTCGACGTCCAGCCGCTTGTCTCTCTGGATGGTGAACTTGTTGACGCCGTTCTTCGCTGCCGTATCGATCAGATTGAACGCATGGCCTCAGTCTCGGTTGCTGTACCTGTTGGCAATCGTCCTGATGTGAAGCTCGAGGTACCCCAGATTTCGGCAGTACGGATTGGCGAGCGGTTTCGTTGGCCAGTCTCTCGAACACTTGTTGTTGGCTTGGGTTTAGTCCCCTGGCCCGTACCAGGCCAGAATAAGGCGGCCTCGGCAGGTCTTTTTACTGAAATCAAACGCAGTGACGCGATTGTTGTGATTGAGCCACGTCTTCGTAACGTAAAACCGCAACAGTCCGCTCCACCTCAATCTGATATAGGATGGATTCAGTCGCGTTCTTTCAGTAGTTTTTTCTCGTCAGTATTGGCATTTTGAATAACGGTTAAGTTGTTAGGTTCTACACAAGCCTTTTGAAAACATTGTACTTTGGTTTCTTCTATGAACGTATTGAATGAGCGACGGGTTGTAGTAACCGGTGTGGCAGCTATTTCACCTTTTGGCCTTACCGTTGAGGATCTCTGGTCAGGTCTCAGTGAGGGGCGTTCAGCTGTTGGGTCTCTCTCTGCTTTTCCGGTCGATGGTTTGCCATTGCGTTATGCCGCTGAAGCACGTTCTTTCACCGGACATATCACTGAGTTTGGCGACCTCGACGGTGCTCGAAAAAAGTCGATTCGAAAAGGCTTGAAGGTGATGTGTCGTGAGACTCAGATGGCAGTTGCAGCAGCCCAGCGAGCTCTTTCAGATAGTGGCCTTGAGACGGGGGCATCACCGACGATCTCTCCAGAGCGATTTGGCTGTGTGTTCGGCTCCGACTATATGCTCACAATGCCTGAAGATTTTACGGCAGCAGTTGAACGTTGTCGTGGAGAGGATGGGCAGTTCGATTTTGAGCGGTGGGGTACTGAAGGTATTTCTTCGATGACACCACTTTGGTTGTTGAAGTATCTGCCTAACATGCCAGCGAGTCATATTGCTATTTTTAACGACCTTCGGGGGCCGAGTAATTCTCTTACTTTGCGAGAAGCAAGTGGTCATGTCGCTGCTGGTGAGGCAGCCATTACCATTAAGCGTGGGGCTGCCGATGTGATGCTTGTAGGATCGACAGGCACCCGCATTCATCCAATGAAAATGGTGCATGCAATTTTGAATGAGCAGGTGGCTCTAGGCGATGACATGCCGGAGAATTGGAGCCGACCATTCGATCGTGACCGACAAGGTATGGTACTTGGTGAGGGTGCAGCGGTTCTTATCTTGGAGGAACTTGAACATGCCAAGCAAAGAAATGCAAAACTTTATTGTGAGGTCCTTGGACATGCAGCGGCGGCTCACAGTTCAGGAATGGCCGTTGGCCAACGGCAGTCCGTTGTCCGATCAGTCGCCTCTCGAGCACTCGCGTCAGCAGGAATGAGTCCGGACGGTCTGGGGCATGTTCACGCACAAGGGTTGAGTACAACCGAGGGCGACAAGGAAGAATAT
>JAUWWJ010000275.1 GCA_030616935.1 Planctomycetaceae bacterium | reverse complement strand
GTTCGCAATTCGATGAGGCTATGGCGTCCGCAAAACATCCATTCCATGTGGCAACTGTCAGTACCGTTACAGCAAATGGAACACCGCGGTCACGTTCTGTCGTACTTCGCCATTTTTGTGCCAAAGCCCATGAAATTACCTTCCATACAGATCTGCGCTCCCCAAAACTGAAAGATCTTCGAAATTGCCGCACGCTCTGCCTGCATTGGTACGATCCGTCGTCACGTGTTCAAATACGTTTGATTGCGGCGGCCACGGTCCACCATCAGGATCCACGAACTGAACACGCGTGGAACGCTTCCCGGACAACAAGCCGCGCGTGTTATGGAACACCTAACCCACCGGGCTCGATCATGAACCACTTCCCACCCGCTCCTGCCATCCCTGAAACAGATGAGCACAGTGGGTATGCTCATTTCGTAGTTGTAGCCTGCCGTTTTGAAGAACTTGAGGTTCTTGCACTACACGCATCCGGCCATCAGCGTGTTCTTCTCTCTCTCAAACATGACCCGGCATCCTGGTCAATTATCGCGCCTTAAAGAAACGATCACACATTTCAATGACCAGACTCGCTTTACATTGGCAAATCGCAATTGGCATGGCAATCGGTGCTATAGCCGGGGTGAGCCTCAATATCTATGGAGGAACACGCACAACTGTTGTACAGGCTGAACGACTTCCCTCAACACTCACCGCTCTTACGATTCAAGATTCCCCAAACCATATTGCGATCAATTGGACAACAGTTGCTGGAGAAGAGCGTACGGCGATTGTTGATGGAACACGGAAGACTCCGGGTGCAGCAGCCACGGTCGATGAACTGCGGAACACCCAACCAGCCGCTGCTTCGTGGTTTCATCAATTCGGTCGTAGCACCGCTCGAACCGTTGGCGAAACTGCTCAGCACGTGGGTAATCTCTTCCTCAGACTTTTACAGATGGTTGCGGTTCCTCTTATCATCACTTCACTTATTTGCGGGATAACGGGCCTGGGTGACGCTGCAAGCCTTGGTGGCATGTTCCTACGCACAATTCTGTATTACGTGTGTACCAGCGCAGCCGCAATCACTATCGGATTAGTAGCCGTTAATATTTTCAGACCGGGCATCACAGACAACGCTGCCCCGCCAGTTACGGCATTGGAAACAGGTGGTCAGTCTCTTGGGGCCCTGCTCTTCGATCAGTTGGAACGAATGATTCCAACTAATCCAATTGCTGCGATTGCAGACTCGCATTTCCTCTCAATCATTTCGTTCACACTTGCGTTCTCAATCTTTGCCGTCATCGTCGGTGGAAAGACACTTAAGTCCGTTCGCGCAGCAGCAGAAGCTGGTTTTGAAGTCATGATGGCTATGACGATGGCCATCATTGCATTAGCTCCTCTGGGAGTACTATGCCTCATGCTTTTTGTCACCGCTACCCAAGGTCCGGCTGTATTTCAATCACTCTTTTGGTATCTCCTGACCGTCATCGCAGCATTAATGACTCATGCCCTGTTTGTGCTCCCACTCATTCTGAAATTTGTCGCCCGTCGTGATCCAATTGCATATGCAAAGGCACTCTCTCCGGCCCTCCTGACTGCATTTAGTTCGGCATCATCAAATGGAACCTTACCACTCACTATGGCCTGTGTTGAGAACAGAGCGGGGGTAGACAATCGTGTTTCATCTTTTGTACTCCCACTAGGTGCAACCATCAATATGGATGGTACTGCGCTCTACGAAGCCGTTGCAGTACTCTTCATTGGCCAGCTATACCATGGAGCAGTTCTACCTCTCGAACAACAAGTGATCGTTGCAATCACTGCATTACTCGCTAGTATCGGCGCCGCCGGCATCCCTCACGCTGGGCTGGTCATGATGATTGTGATACTGCAGGCAGTAGGTCTACCTATCGAAATGCAGGGCATCATTCTTGCAGTTGATCGGGTGCTGGATATGTTCCGCACAAGTGTCAATGTCTGGAGTGATTCCTGTGGATGTGCCGTTGTGGAAGCACTTGAACAGCGATCCAAGACCATCAAGCCTGCCGCAACCACATGAATAGAAGACACCACTAGGGCAATAAAAGATGAAGCATATGACACGAATGATACTCGCTCTACTCCGACGGCTGACCGGTTTTTTTATCGCTGGTGTTCTGGCGATTCTGCCGGTCGTTGTCACTGTTGCAGTCGTTGTCTGGGTCGTTGAGTACCTCGAGTACCTCTGTGGGCCAGAAACGTTTATTGGCCGGCAACTGACTGCCATTGGCATGCAGGTCGGCAAAGATGCTGCGACCCCATATTTTCTTGGATGGTCAGTCGTCATTGTCGTTGTTTTCGCTGTTGGCCTCCTCGTCGAATTGGGAGCGAAAAAATGGATTGGTAAAACAGTCGAGAGTGCATTTAAGCGGATTCCCATCGTTGGCAGCATTTACAGCACAAGCCGTCAGATGATCGACATGATTGGCCCGAACGAAAACGATGCCATGAAGGGCATGACACCTGTTTTCTGTTCCTTTGGAAAAGAGGCTCCGTCACGGGTTCTTGCGCTACTGGTTTCCCCCGAACGATACACAGTGCTCGATCGTGATCATCTTATCGTTATTATCCCAACCGCGCCAGTTCCCTTCGGTGGCGCTATGATGTTTATACCTGTTGAAAACGTAGTTCCGGCGGGCATGCCAATTGACGGCTTGATGAGTATGTATCTCTCTATGGGTGCAACCGCTAGTCAGTTTATGGAAAAGCCAACCTCTGCAGATGACGCACCACATTGACACAGTAACCTGGTCTTCGATCCTGTTGACATGCGTAACAGGATGTCACACCAGTGCAGCAAAAGAAGGAATACCTATGCCGGGAACCGTTGGCACCAAAGCGCCGAACGTTGAACTTCAGCTCCATGATGGGAGCACAGTAAAGCTTTCTGACTTCGAGAAACACCAATCAGTCGTACTTTTCTTTTACCCGAAGGACAATACACCTGTATGTACAAGCGAAGCCTGTTCCTTCAGGGATGCTTACCAGGAATTTGAAAGCCTCAATGCCATGGTCATTGGTATTAGCAGCGACACGCAAGAAAGCCATAAAGGATTTGCTGAGAAATACACTCTCCCCTACTTGCTGGCGAGCGACCCTGACGGAGATTTACGCACGGCGTTTGGTGTCTCCCGAACTTTTGGAATTCTCCCGGGCCGAACAACTTATGTCATTGACCAAAACGGAATTATTCGCCTCGCATTTTCCAGTCAATTTTCTGCGGCCAAGCATGTCGAAAAAGCAAGAGAGACTCTTAGCAAACTCAACCTAGCGAACTAACTCTATTATGCCGGTATTTGACTTTGTATTTGAAGTGAACGCGCCATTGCTTGTAGTTCAGGCGTTCCATCACAACACTTCTGCTCTTAAACAGTTAACCCCACCACCGACCATTGTGCAGATTCAATCTGTCGAACCACTTGCAGAGGGATCTGTATCACGTTTTACGCTGTGGGTTGGACCACTCCCTTTACGCTGGACCGCGATTCATAAAAACGTCTCTGGTAATGGCTTCACCGACATTCAACAGAGTGGTCCCGCGAAGAAGTGGGCACACACTCACACGTTTACTGAAATTGACGCAACTCATACACGAGTCAATGAACACATTGAGTACGAACATAAAAGGGGCTTGTGGGGCCTGGTGACGAGGCTCCTTTTTTCGTACCCCAACCTATATTTCATGTTCTGCTATCGTCGCTGGATCACCAAAAGAACGT
>JAUWWJ010000473.1 GCA_030616935.1 Planctomycetaceae bacterium | reverse complement strand
TTTTTCATCAACAATCGGCTCGAACGTTTCCCGATGTCCCAAGGCATGCATCTCTTTCAATCGCTTCATAATTCCGTAGATGAAAGCGAGATCACCACCAAGACATGGCTGAACGTACGTGCTTGCTATTTTCGTGCCGAATAGCAGGCTCACGGGATCGCTGGGGACTGAAAAATTCACAAGGCCTGTTTCAATCATGGGATTCACAACAACGACCTTACCGCCGCGTCGCCGAACCATCATCAATGACCTCATCATGCGAGGATGATTGCTTGCCGGATTGCCTCCTATCAGCATGACAAAGTCACTTTTCTCAAGATCGTCCAACTTAATTGTGCCCGCCCCGGTACCAATGACACTTGTCAGCCCAACACCACTTGCTTGGTGACAGTAGTAACTACAATTGTTCACGTGGTTTGTTCCGTACAGCCTTGCAAATAACTGCAAAAGGAAGCCCGCCTCGTTACTTGAACGTCCTGAGAAATACCAAAAGCTTCTTCGGGGCTTTGTGGTACGAAGTTTCTTGACGATACGTTCCATCGCCTCACTCCACGTAATCGGCTGATAATGTTGACTCCCTTTTTTCAATATGAGTGGCTTTACAAGCCTTCCTGAATGCTCCATCTGATACGGTGTAAATTTACTGAGCTGTGCAATTGAATATGTTCTAAAAAAATCATCTGGAATTCCGCCTTGCATGTCGCCAACCATGGCCTGAAATGATTTCTTGCACACTTCGGGAAAGTGGCCGGACTCATTAACCATGCCACCAGCCTGCCCTCCCATGCCAAGGGCACATGTTTTGCACGTGTTCTTGCTCCGCATCGCTTTCCACAAAGACCAAAAGCCACCTGCCTCATACGCTTTTTTGAAGGTGTAACGTATCGCTCTCCAACCACCACCAGTTCGTACTTTTGGCATAAAAGTCATCCTCTCGATCGTATTGGTCGTTGAATCAGCTACTCACCCCAAACGGACGGTGACTGTCTTATCCTCTAAGTATGCATCGAGACCACGCTGTCCAAGCTCACGGCCAAACCCGGACTGCTTAAACCCACCAAAAGGTGCGGCCGCATCAAAAACGTCATAGCAGTTCACCCAAACTGTTCCAGCTCGTAATCGTTCGGCCAGGATATGGGCTTTATTCACATCTCGTGTCCACACTGCAGCAGCAAGACCAAAGGGTGTTGCATTTGCACGACGTACCAACTCATCAATGTCCGAAAATCGAAGAATCGATAACACGGGCCCGAATATCTCATCTCGTGCAATGGCCATATCGTCATGGACATCCGTAAAAACTGTCGGTTCAACGAAAAATCCACGCTGACCAACTCGTTGTCCCCCAGTTGCACAAACAGCTCCTTCTGCTTGTCCCTGCTCAATATAGCTCATGATTTTTTCGAACTGAGCACGATCAACCTGTGGTCCCTGTTCGGTTGCCGGATCAAAAGGGTTCCCTACGCAACGTTTCCTCGATAGTTCAACTACCTTTGCAACAAAAGAATCGTAAATTGAGTCTTCGACAAAAAGACGAGATCCTGCACAGCAGCATTGGCCCTGATTAAGATGAATACCAATGTGTGCACCTTCTGCAGCAGCTTCTAAGTCGGCGTCAGCAAACACAATGTTTGGACTCTTGCCACCAAGCTCAAGCGTCATTCTTTTCATCGTATCTGCGGCCTGACGCATGATCACCTTCGCTGTTTCACCAGAGCCAGTAAAGGCGATCTTATCCACTCCGGGATGCCTAACAATTGCAGCACCGGCTGTTGGGCCAAAGCCTGGCACGACATTAATTACTCCGTCAGGAACACCCGCTTTCTGTGCGAGCCGAGCCAAACGAAGACAAGTCAATGGTGTTTGTTCAGCAGGCTTCATAACGAGCGTACAACCCGCCGCAAGCGCCGGCCCCCACTTCCATGCCACCATAAGAATTGGAAAGTTCCATGGAATAATTTGCCCGGCGACGCCCACTGGTTCACGTCGCGTATAGCACAAGAAATCACCGTTCACAGGGATTGTCGCGCCTTGAATTTTATCTGCCCACCCAGCATAGTACCGCAAACACTCAACTGCTAACGGTAGATCAAC
>JAUWWJ010000200.1 GCA_030616935.1 Planctomycetaceae bacterium | reverse complement strand
TGCCATTGTCGCCTTGCATGGCGCAGGAACCACGCCACTGCAACAAATTGAATGGTGGGCCGGTACAGCAACGGAAAATGGTCAGCGCAAAGGGCAGGGGGGCAGGCATGGCGCGATAGTCATCGCTCCAGCATGGAGCGAGGAGACGCAGCTTGAGTATCGTTATTCTGCAAAGGAACATTCATTGATTCTTGCTGTTCTCCGCAAAGCTTTGCGTCAATTTTCAATTGACTCTGATCGAGTGTTTTTGTCAGGGCACTCAATAGGTGGTGACGCGGCATGGGACATTGGGCTGTCGCATCCTGATCTCTGGGCCGGAGTTATTATTCTATCAGGCAAAGCAGGTCGGTTTGTTCACCACTACCATCAAAATGCACGAACACTTCCCTTTTATATTGTCTGCGGGGCACTCGATCATACTACCTTTTCAGCCAACGAGATGGACCTTGATCGGTATCTCAACAAAGGATTTGATCTTACTTATGTGGAGTATAGAGGTCGTGGACATGAGCATTTCTCTGACGAGCTGATCAAAATATTTGATTGGACAAATCGCAAAAGTCGATCAAGTTCACCAAAAGAAATTGATGCTGTGAGCATGAGGCCCTGGGACCGCTTTTTTTGGTGGATTGAAATGAACTCACCACCGGAGCGAACAATGGTACTGCCTGGCAACTGGCCACCGGCTCGCTTTGGTCAACCCTTCACGCTCTCAGCGAAAACCAGCACAAGCAACAGAATTACTGCCCGATGCGGTGCTAAGGAAGTCCGCATTTGGTTATCACCAGAATTCATTGATTTTCAACGGCCGCTCACTATCAACCTAGGCACACGTCGCCTCCATCAGGGTGAAATCATGCCAGATATCGATGTTCTCTTGGAAGATCTTCGAAGTCGGTGTGACTATCAACACCCGTTTTGGGCCGTTGTTACCAACAACCGTTCCGGCGAGGAGTGACCATCCAACAAACACGTCACAGCCATCGCTATTTATTTGGATTTGTTGCAACGTCTTGATCCTGCGTTGCTTCTGGACGAGCAAGCGTGATGCCTCCTAACCGCCACCCATCCTTCAAATTCTGCATGACGAATCCGCTCGTACCGAAGTATTTCTCAATAAGCTCGAAATCAGGCAACGTACTCCCATCAATTTTTTGATCTCGCACACTCCCTGGCTCTCCGTCTCCTAAAAGACTGTTCAGAAGTTGACCAGTCACGCTTTTTGACTTCGGCATTGCACCTCGCTTAAGCATCTCGAAAGCCGGACGTATTGACTCATCTGAACGGCCAAAACCCCAAAGGATAATTGGTGATGGGTATAGCTTTTTCAGCACTGTATCCAACTGTTTGTAGTCACCCATATTTGCAAGAGAATCGCTATCACTCATTGTTAACACCCGTTCCAGAATATCCCGGTGGGAGGCAATCAAAAGATGCCCGTGCGCAACGGTCACCGCCGAATGTGGAAGCAATTTTTCCTCCTTTTCCCGCAGTTTTCGTCGACGATCACTTGGGCTGTCTTCTTCCTGATCTGCATGCGCGACAATCCCGCCTGGCGTTTCTATTTCCAACGTAGGAATCTCCATTGAACGATCAATTAATTCCCAAATAACGACACCATGAGCCTCAATCCGCCACATATCCGGATCAGTCGACATACTTTTGCCAACCGTGGCCGCAACTTTTTCTGGATCAATGGCTTCAACAGCAATCACAAGTCGGTCACTATCGATATCAATTGGCTCCTCATAATCACCAATGAGTGTCACTCTTTTGCCTAAGCATGCAATCAGATCTGCCTCAACATCGATCTGAGGACCATCCGGATCTTCTTTAAGCGAAGCAATTACATCATCAAAAACACCCTTCTCACCAACAACATCATCTACTAGAGATTCTGCGGACTGAAAGGCTGTCTCGATGTCCCATTGCAACGACGACCAACTCGACACCCCTGCGGGGACCCAACTGGACGGCTGAATTTCGGCACTCTCGGGAAACCGAAGCATACGAGCAGCAAGATCGTACCGCTCGACTGATGAGGGGTCTCGTCCAGGAAGTGGTGGTGCATAGACGATTGTTTGATGACGCATTTGGTGTGGTCCGTCATCAAACATAATGGCGCCTCCTAATGCTTGAACTGCGTCAAAGCCTTGTCGACCGAGTATCTCAACATAATCTGGGCCCTTCTGCCGTTTTTTTGGAGGATGCGCTAACTTGTACGCTGCAGCAAATTCAAATGGACTGATGTACCAACGCAACTTCGATGGGGAAGTCGCCAGATCCTTCATTGATTCTTCGCTTACCTTTGCAAATCGTTCGATTGAAGCAAGACAATCCTGGCGGCCATTGTCTAAGACTGCGAGAACATGACTAACCTGAACCGGATCATCGCCAACGACCAGGGCTTTGCCTTCATGCACAACCGCCACCACTTGTTCTTCTGGTTCAGCAGCATCAACATCGTCTGCACTTGGATCCTCTTGGGGGAGTCGATACACACGGATCTTCTCCTCATAGTCAGCTAACCGCTCAGCTTTTTGTTCCAGTAAACGTTCTTCAATTTCCTCCAAAAGAGCTTCGGTCTCTTCTTCATGACCCGAGGTATCAACAAGCAGCACCGTTGCGAGCCGACCAGCCTCAGGAACAATCGCCGCCATGGCAATCTCCCCTCCCGGAATCTCTCCAAGGTCCTCGAGAGTAAGGCCAAGTTTTCCAAGCCGCTGCTTCCCAGCATTTGAAAGCTGCTCTCGAAAGCTTGTAACAAAAGCCTCCATACTCGGATCACGTAGGAGTTTACCGTACTGGGTGCGATCAAAACTCGCCCCAAAATCCTCCGGATCGGCAATACTTATCCACGCCACGGTTGTATCTGGAAAAATGCTCTGACTTTCGGGAAATGCAGCTTCGTCAGCCCTTACAGAACCCACGCAACATACGACGAAGTAAATCGCACACAGCCAGCCAGCAAAAGCTCTCAAAAGGCACCGAGGGGGCATTGTGAGGCACCAACCCTGTATTCGATCGTTTGATATACGGTCCACAGATCAACTCCTTTTGATTCCGGCACCCTGCGGCTACCAGACGTAACTCCGAAAACAAATCCCTAGTGAATCCATCTGAACAACTGACGGCTCAACAGCCCTTACGTACGGAACTGTCAGATACAGAACCCGGAGTGTGTCAGGCTTTCCCATTTATCTCAACATCAACTTTCCCGGGCAAACCTCACAAAAAGCGGGTTTTCGGTACCGTCTTATTGGATTTCCGGGTCCTCATTTCGCAGCTTCCGAATCACGACAAACTCTGGCACACCAAAACCATAGACCATACTCCAATAACCCAGACGGTCAGGGTGACAGCAAATACGGTCTCCGTTCGTGCTCTAGCTCGTTGCAAGATGAGACATGCCATCAGTGTCGTGACTGCAATGACAGCAAGAAAACTCGCCGCCTGAAGGCCACTCCCAGCCCCCGAGCTCCCGACGGCAGCCAAAGATACCACGAGTGGTGGCCAGAGAATGATCGCCCCATAGCTGACTAGAACGATTCCGGCTTGGGATATTCGATTGGGTGTGGTGAGCGTTTCCGACCACCGAGATCTTCTTCTGCATGGTACCAGATACTCCCAGTCAGAGACTACTTTGTACCCGTCTAACAACGATGCTGCCGGAATTGCTGTCGCACCGAACACAATACTCGCAAGGAATTCGTATCTTGGGATTGCTGACGTTGTAAGCAGTAACCAACCAACCATAGCCACAAGCAGTATTGCAATCACAATCATTCGAACGCTTCGTCGCCACTGCGACCGAACTGGTAGAATTCCAAGGAATCCAATTGATGAAAATACATCCTCTTTGGGCACTCCAGCTACGGAGTTATTACGAAGCAGAATACTTCCGAATGACTCCGTATAATCACCTGAGAAAATGCCTGTAGCTAGCAAAAGGAGAACACTGCCCACACATATCCAGCCAACGAAGAGGACAAACGGAATCGTCCACACAAGCCACAGTGGCAGGAACGCAAAACTCCAACCTACTGCCGTGATGGCGGTCCATCCCGTTACAAGTGTGCCGGAGTATGCATCAGCAATCAGAAAACCGGAAACCAAAAAAGTAATAAGTGTTCCTGCTGTAAGAACTATGACACCCCATCCTCCGCCGATTAACCAAAGCAGTTGTTCCACTGAATAGCTCGGCTGGAAAATTGCCATGAAGGCAACTCCCATGACGAGCCCAGCAGTTGGCCAAAGGAGCCTCACGATGTGCCAATACACCCCATGCGTTACCGCTAAAGCTGACCAAGTGAAACCTCCAAAGACCCAACGCCTCGCATAAACCTGGAATGACCAAAGGGGAATTGATGCGGGAACCTCTCCCATGCCAATGGCAACCGCTGCCGTGAGAATGCCCCAACCAAACAGGGGAACCCCTGACTCACTCAGTGGAGCCAAAGCGGCACAGACCGCCAGACAGAGCGAAACCCACGATGCAGGTCGCAAGCAATCGTGCCGGAGCCAAATCCTCATGCCGGTAGAAACCATCCCACCCTGACTCTCAGAAGGCTCTTC
>JAUWWJ010000271.1 GCA_030616935.1 Planctomycetaceae bacterium | reverse complement strand
GCACGCGATCTCGTACCCGAACTTGAGATTTTTGTTCGGACAGAGTACTTGGCAGAAGTTGATGAGTTACGACTATTGGGTGCAGATGTTGTTGTGCCTGCAGAGTTTGAAACGGCACTATCACTTTTTGAGCGAGTGCTCGGTATCTACGATGTTCCAGAAGAGAAAATTGATGATCTTGTTGATCAACTTCGTTTAGAAAACTACGGATTTTTGCGAAGTGGTGTGAAAAGACGACCAATTCAGTCGATAGATAGCCCAGATATTCATGACCAATTAGGACGTTGTCGAATATCACAACGAAGCATTGTCGCAGGCCAGACAATTGGTGAACTGGATGTTCGAGCAAAGACAGGGGTAACAATCATTGCAATTCAGCGCAGTAATCAGCAGATACGAAATCCTGGGCCGACGTTTCAGTTACAAATTGGTGACGAAGTTTCATTTGTTGGTAGTCGTTCCGAGCGGACCACTGCAAACAAGCTCTTCTTGTCGACGAGCCGTAACACTGACTGAATAGAAACGTTAAGCAGTGTGTTGTTGGAGGAGTTCGAATGGAATGACATCGAGTGCCTTCTCACTCGTTGCCTCGAGAACAACTCGTGGAGCACAGCCTGCCCTCATGGCTTCGAGCCATCGAGCCGCACAAAGGCACCATCGATCACCCGGTACGAGCCCAGAAAAATTGAATTCAGGTCGTGGTGTGACGAGATCGTTTCCTGCTTGGACTGTAAATTGAAGGAATTCCTCAGTCATGACAGCACAGACAGTGTGGGAGCCGGTATCATCAGAACATGTTCGGCAGAGGCCATCTCGAAAAAATCCAGTGAGCGGTTCCGTGGAGCATGGAATCAGTGGTTTGCCAAGAAGGTTGCGGTTATGATCCAAGTCAGATGAATTATCTGAGTTATCAAAACTAATCATTTTTATCCGATTCAATCATGAGTGTGCGTGGAGGGCGATTGTGCTGCAGGCAATTCGTTCAATCCATTATTTCAGTATAAATAATTCCATCCACTGTGACCCAAAGTAACCCACGCTATGGTTATGCTCAGCTTACAAATTGATACGCCTGAACGCTGGTTTTCCCAGGTAGATGAGAATCTCGATGAGATATTAATCGACCATGCGCATTGCGAAAAGAAGGCAGCAGGTGTGGCAATGAATCTTCTCTTCGCCTATATCGAGAACACAAGAATTTCTCGGGCGATGACTGAAATAGTGAATGAAGAGTTGGAACACTTTCAAATGGTACTTGATTTGTTAAAGCGGAGAGATATTCAATTTAGAAAATTATCTCCGAGTAACTATGGTCCCAAACTCCACAAATTGATTTGTAAGAATGAGCCAGACAGAGCAGTCGATCGCTTGCTTGTGGCGGGTCTGATTGAAGCTCGTAGCTGCGAGCGATTTTCATTATTGAAAAATCATGTTCATGACGAAGAGCTGCAAAAGTTTTATGGCGGACTTTTTGAATCAGAGGCGCGTCACCACGCAACATATGTTCGGCTTGCCTGTGATATAGCGCCAGAATCAACTGTTCATGACAGACTTCACTGGCTGGCTTCACGAGAGGCAGAGATCATTTCCGAGGGTGACAAGCAGCCGCGGATGCATAGTTAGTGATCGAAATACGGAGCCTCTTTTAAAAAGAACGACTGCTCATTGTAGGCCCAGGAAATCACAGATACTTTTAACTATATCGTTGGGGGTGCGGTCAATCGTTACCACGAAGGCGCGCTCATCAGCACTCGGTTCTTCTAGAAGGTCAAGCTGACTGTCGAGAAGATCTGGTGGCATGAAATGATCTTTTCGTTGGGTTAGACGCCGCGAGAGCAATTCTCTGGTGCCACGCAAGTAGATAAACTGTACGCCCTTTTGATTTCCTCTGATTGTACGCCGGTACGACTCCTTGAGCGCAGAGCAGCTAATAACACCATCTCTGCCAGCCTCGCAACGAGAATCAATCCAAGCTGAAATCATAGAAATCCATGGCTTGCGATCATCATCATTCAGTGGAACACCATCTGACATTTTTAGAATATTTTCTTGTGGATGGAGGGCATCTCCTTCCTGATACTCCCAGCCAAGGTGGCTGGCCAGTTTGGTGCCGACTGTTGTCTTGCCACATCCCGAAACACCCATCAAAACAATAATCATCAACGATCTCCTCCGGGAGATGGAAGTTGTTACGCTGCACGTGTCGCTGCAACACGATCTTCATTTTTCTAACAAAATAGTACATCGTGTGGTGTTTCGTTTTATAAGAAAGCCTGATAGAAGACGTCGTTAGCTTAGGAGTGTCAGGTATTCTCATCTCTGCGACGTACTACGCAGTGTGGTTTTGAAAGAAATGAATATGTCAAATACGATGATTCAAGTGGGTGGTGCAGACAATACTTCTGCTGTGCACATGCCTTCTGTTGGGCTCGGCTTATGGAAGGTAGACCCGATAAGCGTAGGAGAACTGATTCATGAGGCGATCAGTGTCGGCTACCGACACCTTGATAGCGCGTGTGATTATGGAAATGAAGCAGAGGTTGGAAAAGGTATCGAGCGTGCCCTTACATCAAACCTGTGTCATCGTGAAGATTTGTGGGTGACTTCAAAACTCTGGAATACCTTCCATGAACCAAAATACGTACGATCAGCAATTGAAAGAACCTTGCGAGATCTTCGGCTTGAATATCTCGACAGTTATCTGATTCATTTTCCAATTGCCTTAGCGTATGTCGCACCCGAGACACGCTATCCACCAGGTTGGTTTTTTGAGCCAGATGCACCAAACCCTTCCATGCAATCAGTCAAGGTTCCACTGGCCGAAACATGGGGTGCCATGGAAGAACTGGTTGATGCGGGACTCGTACGGACTATTGGTGTGTGTAATTTTGGTGTCTCGCTGTTACGTGACTTACAAGCTGGAGCTCGAATTCAACCGTCTAGTCTGCAGGTGGAGATGCATCCAAGGCTGACCCAAAAAAAACTTCTACGATTTTGTGATCAAGAAGATATTGCTGTCACAGCATTCTCACCGTTGGGTGCACCTTCGTACGTGTCTCTCGGCATGGCGAAAGAAGGCGATAGTTTGCTCATACACGAGAGTATTCTTGAAATAGCTGACGCCGTAGGAAGAACGCCGGCGCAAGTCTTGCTTCGGTGGGGAATCCAACGTGGTACAGCAGTTGTCCCAAAGACCTCCCAGCCAAAACGTCTTGCAGAAAATCTCTCTCTCTTTGATTTTTTACTTTCTGCGGAGCAGATGCTGATCATTGACGGCCTCAATGAAAATCGCCGATTTAATGACCCCGGTGATTTTTGTGAGCAGGCATTCAATACATTTTTCCCAATATATGAATGATCAAGGATTCTTACGGGAGACGTTTCATCCGTATGTCCTTGTAATGCACGACGCTTTCAGGGTCGTGAGCCTGTATGGCAAAAGTGCCTTGTGAAAGTTTTCGTCCTGACATGTTTTTTGGTGGCTGCCAATCCTCTGGCTCTGTCCAGTCTGTCGTCACGACCCCGTTGATTTTGATAACAATATGTTTTCCATCAACAATAATGTCGTAGTCATACCACTCCCCATCCTTGACGGGTGATGTATCAAGGACGTCAGCAACTGCATAGAGTCCACCAGTTTTTTTACGATCTTTGTGGGTCTGGTTCACTTGACACTCATAGCCGGCAAAAGGCCAGCCTGATTCCTCATACTGCGTATGAAAGTAGAGTCCACCATTGGCTTTTGGCATGGTTTTGACTTTTGCATGCCAGTGAAAATTTG
>JAUWWJ010000391.1 GCA_030616935.1 Planctomycetaceae bacterium | reverse complement strand
TGCACACCATGGCATCGAAGCGTTCTCGGGACTGTGGGGTGAAAGCCGTATCTGCCGGCACCGGTCCGTTGACATCGAGCCCTTGCTGTCTCGCTTGCTCAACCGCTGGTGTAATAATTTTCTCTTCTTCAGCATTTCCAAAAAGCCCATACTCACCGGCGTGCGGATTCAGCCCACAGACGAGGAGCCGCGGAACGGTGCCACGGATAGTACGCAAGGCGGTATCTGTGAGTCGAAGGACGGCGGCTATTCGTTCGGTGGTCAGGTGCTGGGCCACCTCGACATAGCCAATATGTGTAGTCACAAAACTGCATGCGATGTCGGGAGCATACTGCATCATGCAGGTTTCCGATTTTGCAAAGTGCTCTGCGAACAGTTCTGTATGGCCCGGGTACGAATGTCCTGCCAGTGCTAGTGCCTCTTTACTGATTGGACACGTGACGATTGCGTCAACTGCACTGCACTTCGCGTGGTCGATAGCCTGCAAACAATATTGGAGCGAAGCGTCACCACATTCCGGCTGCACACGACCTGGAACAATCTTTGTGAGGCAGTCTGTCTGGCAATGGAGAATGGCCGGTGTGTAAACTTTTGCAGAGGATGAGACAACCGGACATACGATTGGTACCCCAATGCGTCCGCTGACTTCTTTTAATATGTCGGCATCACCAAAAACGATAGGAGTGTGTTCGTGACTGCCGTTTGCTGATGCCTTGTGGAGAAGTCGTACGCATAGCTCAGGACCGATGCCCGCTGGATCGCCCATTGTAATGGCGAGAAGGGGTTTGGCAGGATCTCGTGATATCACGATTGCACCGGGTTGCTCTGTGGAGCAGTGCTGGATTGCGGTTCGGCGTCGGCTGCCAGATAGAAGTGGAACGAGTCGGCAAGGGCGAGCCAGCTTGCCTCAATGACATTTTCACTGACGCCGACGGTTCCCCATACTCGGTCGCCATCAGTGCTCTCAATTGATACTCGCACACGCGCTGCTGTCCCTTCTTGCGCATTGATCACTCGGACCTTGTAATCAAGCAGGTGCATCCGGTTGAGTTGGGGAAAGATTGATGCGAGTGCCTTTCTTAAGGCGGCATCAAGTGCATTGACCGGACCGTCACCTTCAGCCACCTCATGGCGGATATTGTGACCGACGGAGAGCTTGACGGTGGCTTCGGTTCGTACATTGTCGTCCTCGGCCCCAGAACTTTCCACATCAACGTTGTAGGCGAGTTTCTGAAACTTTGGTTCGAAGGTACCAGCGGAACGGTCCACTAAGAGTTCAAAGGAAGCGTCGGCAGCCTCGAATTGCCAGCCTTCATTTTCTAGCCGACAGACCTCTTGTAGCACCTTGTCGAGAAGTACACGATCATTTTTCACATCGGGACGGCTGACCATCGCAGTGATATTCGATCGCCCTGAGAGCTCACTTACAAGTACCCGACGCGAATTCCCGACCAATTCCGGGCTGATGTGCTCGTACGACTTCGTTGACTTGGCAATTGCGTGAACATGCATGCCGCCCTTATGAGCAAATGCACTCGCTCCGACAAAAGGCTGGCCTGGCCGGTAGGACATGTTCGCTATTTCATAAACAAATCGTGATAATTCTGTGAGGTGTGCGACTCCACCTGCTTCACCGCGGGCGTTGGCAAGAACCACCGTTTCTGGCAGCTTCAAAGCTAGATTTGCCGCGACTGAAATGATATCTGCATTACCGCAACGCTCCCCGATCCCGTTAATGGTTCCTTGAGCTTGGATGCAGCCGGCATTGATTGCACTGAGTGTGTTGGCAACAGCCACATCACAATCATTATGGCAGTGAATTCCGAGCTGAGTCTCTATAGATTTGGTTAATTCAGCGACGATGGCAGCGACTTCAGTTGGGAGGGTTCCACCATTTGTGTCACAGAGCACAAGGCGGGTTGCACCACCAGTTACTGCGGCACGGAGAGTCTCCAACGAATAGCTTGAGTCAAGCTTCCAACCATCAAAGAAGTGTTCGGCATCATAAAATACTTCTCTTGATTCTGATGTGAGGTACTCAACCGTATCACGAATCATATTGAGATTCTCATCGAGACTGACACCGAGAACAGTTTTGACGTGGAAACTGGATGTTTTTCCAACAATAGTTACGACGGGCGTACACGCTTGAAGAAGTGCTTTCATGCCAGGGTCGAGGCGTGCCTCCGTACCCCGGCGGCGTGTCATTCCGAAAGCACAGAGTTGCGCATGTTTGAGGCCAAGTTCGGAGGCACGACTGAAAAACTGTGAGTCCTTCGGATTCGAGAGGGGGTACCCACCCTCAATAAAGTTGACACCCGCTTCATCAAGCCGTTTTGCAATCGATAATTTGTCTTCGAGAGAAAAGTTCACACCTTCCCCTTGGGAACCATCTCGGAGCGTTGTGTCATAGATTTCAATCGTACGCATTGATTACCAATCTCTTGGGAAAACACCGACTATCAGAATACCGTCGTTTGACTCGCGTCGAAAGCCACCTCAAAGGCAGTTGACCGCTTTTGGAGGGATATTCCAAAAGGAGCGAAGGCCCCCGCATCAATATTAAAGATATTTCACGGCAAGAACCCCTGCAAAAACCAAAGTGGCTCCAAGGAACCTTCCCAACGAAATGGGGTGCTGGGAAATGATCATGAGTCCATAGTGAACAATAGCAAGTCAGCAGGCCAATTGTACTGCGACTACTGCAGCGAGGAATGACGAAGTGCCAAGTCGGGGCACAAGAAGCGTTCCCGAAAGTACAAACGCAGCGCCTAGCG
>JAUWWJ010000486.1 GCA_030616935.1 Planctomycetaceae bacterium | reverse complement strand
GGATGATCTCATTAAACGGATTAACGATGCGAAAAAAGGTATCTTTGAGAATGAAGAAGAAATTGCAAGACGCGCTCAACGCGAATTGAATTCGAGGTAGCGGTAATGGCACTGAAGCGACTTGGACAAATCCTGGCAGACCTTGGGCTGATTGACGAAGAGCAACTGCAAGAGATGCTCGCCGAACAAGAAGCCCGTGGAGGAGAGCTGCTTGGTCGTGTGGGTGTGTCGCTTGGTTTTTTCTCTGATGAGCAGCTGGGTGAAGCGCTTGCCGAGCAGTGGAACACAGTGTTTGTCACGCTGTATGACAAACAGATTACCCACAGCCTGGTTGAAATTATAAGTAAGACGATGGCGGAGATGTATCGGGTTGTGCCGCTTACGCTCGAAGACAACCGGCTGACTATTGCAACCGCAGATCCACAAAAAATCCAGATTGCCGATGAGTTGCGTGTATTTCTGGGGTATGAAATTCAGGTTGTCGTTGCAACGGATATAGAGATCGACAAAGCGATTGAGACCTTCTATTCCGGTGAAGTTGACACGGTGGAGTCCATCGTTGAGGAAATGGAAGAGGACCAGGATCTTGCTGAAGCGTCAAAAGGCTTGGTAGCTGACGGGCCGATCGATCTGACAAGTGCGGAGGCAATGGCAGATTCTGCACCGGTCCGTAAGCTTCTCAATCTTGTTCTGTTGATGGCAATTAAAGAGAACGCCAGTGACATTCATCTTGAGCCATTCGAGAGTGAATTCAAAATTCGTATGAAAGCAGATGGTGTTCTGCAGGAGATGGTGCCGCCACCAAAGCATCTTTCATTTGCAATTACGACTCGTATCAAGGTCATGGCTAATTTAGATATCGCAGAAAGACGGATGCCGCAAGACGGACGAATTGAGCTGTCAGTGAGTGGTCACCCTGTTGACCTTCGTGTCAGTGTGCTTCCAACACTGTTTGGTGAAAGCGTCGTCATGCGAGTGATTGACCGTGGTGTTGTTTCGCTTGATCTCGACAAGCTGGGCATGGATGAAAACATTCTGCAGCCGTTCCGTGACATTATTAAGCGTCCCAATGGAATTATTCTTGTGACGGGACCGACTGGTTCAGGCAAAACAACAACGCTTTATTCAGCGTTGTCAGAGTTGAATGAGCCGGATGACAAAATCATCACGACAGAGGACCCGATCGAATACGACATCGAAGGTATTGTTCAGGTGCCGATTGATTCAGATATTGGTGTGACCTTTGCCGCGGCGCTGCGGGCTATCCTTCGGCAGGACCCTGATCGAATTCTTGTTGGTGAAATTCGAGATGTTGAAACTGCTGAAATTGCAATTCAGGCGGCGCTTACTGGACACATGGTTTTTTCAACGCTCCATACCAATGATTCACCAGCTACAGTGACCAGGCTGCGAGATATGGGCGTACAGCCCTTTCTTATAACGGCAACGGTCGAAGCGATACTTGCCCAAAGGCTTGTGCGTAGAATTTGTGGGGCTTGTAAAGAGGAGTATGTGCCTGACTCAGAAACACTGACTGATCTTGAATTAACGAGTGATCAGGTTGCGGGAAAAACTTTTTTCCGTGGTCGGGGTTGTGACAAGTGCAGTGGCAGTGGCTACAAGGGACGGCTGGGTCTTTATGAACTCTTAATTATGACAGATGAGCTTCGTGACCTGGTGGTTCGGAATGCGTCTACAGAAGAGATTCGTGATCTTGCTCGAAAAGCAGGCATGGTCACGCTGCGTGATTCGGGGATGATAAATATGTTCGAGGGTCATACGACAGCAGACGAAGTCATTCGTGAGACAATCCTTGAGGCCTAAGCAAATAGTTTTAGTACGTTCAGTTTCCTTTTGATCGAGATACATCATGCCAACGTTCATGTTTGAAGCCATCGAT
>JAUWWJ010000433.1 GCA_030616935.1 Planctomycetaceae bacterium | reverse complement strand
GGTCAATTCTTTTTTCAGATTGCCCACCTACGTGCGGAGTAATGATAAGTCTCGGTGCAGTCCACAGAGGGCTTTCCGCCGCTGGGGGTTCCTCCGGAGTGACATCAAATCCTGCAGAGTCGAGATGGCCTGATTCCAACGCATCAACGACTGCCTGCTCGACTACAAGATCGCCTCGGGCAACATTAATCAGTACGGAGCCGGGCTTCATGGCAGAAAAGGTGGAGGCATCGAACATCTTTCGTGTCTGGTCAGTGAGAGGTGCCGCAAGGAAAACAAAATCAGCCTGTGGCAGGAGTTCATGCAATTCATCTGGTGCGCCAAGATGGTCTACAAGTGGAGCTGGTCGATTTGGGAAGTAATCCGTGGCGATAATGCGGGTCTTCAGTGGGCGGAGAACTTCTGCTAGTCGTTGTCCATTGCCTCCAAATCCAACAATGAGAACAGTTGATCCGGTAAGGTCACGAGTTGGCCTTCGTACAAATTCTTTCTGGTGCTGTTGGTGAAGGAATAAAGGGATTTTCCTGCTGCATCCCGTAGCAAGAGCAAGTGCATGCTCTGCAACCTGATCAGCAAGAACGCCCGATGCACTTGATACAACAATGTCAGAATCGACGACGCAGGAGACAAGGCAATGATCTAGGCCGGCTGCAGATGACTGAATCCAACGAAGACGTTGAGCTTTGACGGTATCTTCCCACGGTACAGGTACCTTGGCATGTCCGCAGAAAATATCGGCTTTTGGTAGCTCTTTCGCGACATGTTCCTGCCCAGCAGAAACCACTGTTGCGCCTGGGTAAACAGCTTGAATCTGTTCGATATGTCGAGATTCAACCGGGTAGCAAAGAACGATTCGCACGGAGAATTTCTTGTGGCCTAGAAGGAGGTGAAAAAATTGGAAGGCCGACAGGTTTCAAGGCATCTAGTCGGCGCCTTCGACCGACTGAAAACTGATTGAGTGCATCATTATGAGGTATATCGATCAATCTCGGGAAGCGCAATATAGGAATCGAGGCTGGATATCTATCAATACTTGTTGCAAAAGTACGAGATACCTGAAAAATGGGATATTATTGATTTGTTCGCCCTCACAGGCGTCTGACAGTCATAAACTTGAGTTGGTGACATTTATATTCCAAAACCATTTTTCTTTGGACGTACATTGAGCATGAGTTGTATGCGAACAGCGGTGGTGGTGACAGCCGCTCTTACATTTTTACGAATAGTCATTGGTCTTCATTTCTTTCTTGAAGGTTCCAGTCACTTGAGAGATCCTTCGTGGTCAAGTGTGGGCTTTCGGAAAGCAGCAGTTGGACCGCTCTCTCCCTTCCTTAAGGCAGATCTTCCTGAAACTGGTGACTGGAAGAATACGCTGGGGAAAGTCCAAGACGCTGATCCTGCGATAGTTGCGAATGCAGCAGAAAGCTGGCGGTTATCTCTTATTGAACAGTGGGAAAAACTGGGGGTGCGTCGCGAAAACGTCCTAAGGGCCTCTGGGTGGACGCCTCCAGAAAATTGGCCTGACATGTCATCAACAGCAATTAATGCTGCCGACAAGAAGCTTGCAGCGATGCTTGATGATGCCCAGGCAGACCTTGTGAGCTATTGCAGGGAAGTCATCCGGCTTCGAGAGACTGAGAAATCAGCAATGGCTCGAGACGTTCCATTCATGCGAGACCGAGTTTCCACCAAGCAGCGGGAGCTAGCGGTGCAGAGAGCAGGTTGGATGGAAGAAGCAGACGCCGTTGGTCGAGAATTGGTATCAACGTGGAATGAAAGGTTATCGGCTCAAGACAGACGAACAGCTGCTACCGCAATTGAGCCGACCCGGCTCTGGAAAGCAGATCGGTTTGTAAGTTGGTCTCTAACCACCATTGGTGCGTGTCTGGTCATCGGAGTACTGACGAAGTTCAATGCAATGGGAGGTGTCTTTTTTCTTCTCTCTGTTGTGGCATCACAGCCATTTTGGCTGCCCGCAGCACAGAGTACCTACGAGCAATGGGTCGAAATAGCAGGGCTTCTTGTCTTGGCGTCGGCACCACTTGGAGCATGGGCAGGTATTGACGCATTTCTGATGCCTATACTTCAAAAGTACTGACCAATAAAGATGTGCTGCAACTCCAAGAAATAGTATGTTTCAGGAATCGATCGAAAAAAATTTTACTACGAAGTCAGTGAAGCGGAGATAATATTTGATGAACCTAACTCCAGAACAGCAAAAAGTGGGTAAGGAAAATTTTGATGAAGCCGTTGCGGTGACGCGGCGCGACTTTCTGTCCGGCACTGTTGCTGCGGGTTTGGCAACAGGAGCTGGGCTCGGCTCAATCTATTTCGGGGATGGAGCAAGTGTTGGCGATCCTCTGCGGGTTGGCTTTATTGGAACGGGTGATGAAGGAAGTGTGCTGATAGGTGCACATAACCCCGACTATCTCAAAGCTGTCGCGATTGCAGACATTCGACCCTACAACGTATTCCGTGCC
>JAUWWJ010000058.1 GCA_030616935.1 Planctomycetaceae bacterium | reverse complement strand
GAGATTTAAGTTGACCGAATACACACGTAGAAGTTTGTTCTGAAACGTCACGGGACGCGGGTTCGATTCCCGCCGCCTCCATTCGCTAAGGCCGCTTACGAAAATCGTAAGTGGCCTTTTTCTTTTGACTTACGGCAAACATATTCTTTATGTTCTTTATGTTGACGAAATGGGGGCTTATTGATCTGACGAGCGTTATTTTGATGGCCAAGGATGCGTCATAGAACAAATCAACCGGTAGATCTGTCAACGAGAGGATGTTGTTCCATCCCCGCAAGGCTGGCAGATAAACCTTCCCAAGAATCACGCCACCCCCCGTGTCATCTGACCATAATGTGGATAAGACTAAGCAGCAGACATTGCATCTGCCCCTGTGATCTTCAAAGTCGGCTGAGGAAACCAAGGTGACGAACACACTTCTTTTGTGCTACACAAGCGAAAAGAATTATGAGGGATGAAATCGTTCTCCAACTTGAATTTTAAAGATATTAAATAACCGTTTGGTACCACACACGACTAAAGAAAGTGACACAACTCGATGCCTGACACGTCGCCGATAGCTATCGTTCTTGCAGCAGGAAAGGGCACTCGCATGAACAGCGACCTGCCCAAGGTATTGCACAAGGCTGCTGGCAAGACTCTGCTTGCATGGGTTCTTGATGCACTGAACGATGCTGGGTGTCACGAACAGATTGTCGTCGTTGGGTATGGCGGAGAGGAGGTACGCGCACATATTGGAACAAGGCCGGGTGTTCAATTCGCTGTTCAGCACAAGCAGCTAGGAACTGGTGACGCCGTCCGAGCCGCAGTTCCGCTAATAGAATCCACTCTTGCAACAGGTGCCCGTTCTCGACCCGTGGTCATCGTCTGTGGTGACTCACCTTTGTTACGCCCTTCCAGTATCCGACGTTTACTCGAAGCTTTTCAATCTACGGGTGCTGCGTGTCTTCTTGGAACCGCAATCACGGAAGACCCAACCGGATTGGGCCGTATAGTGCGAGACACAAACAATCGGTTTGTATGTATCACCGAAGAAAAGGATGCAACTGAAAGCGAGCGGCTTATTCAAGAAGTCAACATGAGCACCTATGTTTTTGCCGCTGACCAGTTGCTCAAGGCCTTAAAAGAAATAAATACTGATAACGCCGCTGGCGAGTACTACCTCACCGATTGCCCAAAAGTACTTCTTGACGCAGGTGAACCAGTCGACGCAGTTGCCTGTCTTGACCCAAGTGAATCGCTCTCAGTCAACACGCCACAGCAACTGCAGGCGGTGGCAAAGGCTTTTCAGGCAATGCTGCGATAATTGATCACCGTTCTTGCGTCCATGAAATCCGTCTTGCCCGCTTGAGAAGGGCAATCCTTGAACATCCTCCCCAATACCTTAAAAGAGTGTAGTAGCGACTCACTCCCCTTCTCTTCTTGCAGCTCCGAGATCACTCATGAATGATTTAAAGATTTTTAGTGGGCTGGCGAACCCTTCTTTAACTCAGGACATCTGCCGTTATCTCAATCTTCCGATGGGCAAAATGTCGATCGGAAGATTCCCCGACAGAGAAATCTCCTGCAAAATTGATGAGGACGTTCGAGGGCGAGACATTTTTATCGTTCAGCCAACATGCCCACCAGTTGATGAACACCTGATGGAACTGCTGGTGATGATCGACAGCTTCAAGCGAGCCAGTTCGTACCGAATTACAGCAGTGATCCCATATTTTGGTTATGCAAGGCAGGATCGAAAAGACGCGGGCAGAGTTCCCATCACAGCCAAACTCGTCGCCAACTTAATCACCCGTGCAGGGGCAGATCGTGTGCTTGCCATGGACCTGCACGCCGCCCAGATTCAGGGTTTTTTCGATGTCCCGGTGGACCATCTGTATGCAGCACCTGTACTCAACAATCATTTACAATCAATCGACTTACCTACTGATGACTTGATTGTGGTAAGTCCTGACGTCGGTGGTATCAAGCGGGCGGTTGGGCATGGTCAAAGGCTCAATGCGCCTCTCGCAATTGTTGACAAAAGGCGGGTGAGTGCAGACACGACAACAAGTGCAAATATCATTGGTGCAAGTGTCGAAGGAAAAGTTGCCCTTATGTTCGATGACATGATCAGCACAGCCGGTTCTATCTGCTCAGCGGCAGAAGTTCTTCATAATCATGGAGCCAAACAAATCTTTGCCGCAGCAACCCACGGACTTTTGGTCGGACCCGCTATCGAAAGGTTACAGGCGGCCCCCCTGTCTGGAATCATCGTGACTGACTCAATTCCGCTTGCACAAGAGAAAACACTGCAAAATATTACAGTTCTTTCTGTTGCCAGTTTGCTCGGACAGGCGATAAAGCGAATTCATCGGAATGAGTCAGTCAGCATGATGTTTCAATAATTGAGTATTCGGGCCGTAATTCAGTGGGCCCGGTTGCGAAAAAATCGAGAAATGGCACAATATGGAGCCCAATTAAGGAGTTCCTGATGAGCGATCTACTCGAAGTCACCGCCCGTAATGTTACGGGTACAAAAGCCTGCCAAAAACTACGCCAAGAGGGTCATGTTCCTGCTGTTTTATACGGACATGGTGAATCATGTGTTGATTTAGTAGTCGAACGTGATGCCGTTGAGGCAATGGTTCGGCACGGCAGTAAAACCGTCGAGTTGACCTGAGCAGTAAAATCACCGGCTCTTGTTCGTGAACTTCAGTGGAATGCATTCGGCACGATTCCCCTGCATATTGATTTTCTACGGATTGACCCGTCGGAAAAAATCAATGTGATGGTTCCTATAGAGTTTCGTGGGGAATGTCCGGGAGCAAAAGCGGGCGGGAAATTCAAGCAGGCTCTCCGAGAAATTGAGGTTGAATGTACAGCTCAGACCATGGCCGAGGTTGCCGTTGCTCATCTTGCTCATCTCGAGGCTGGCAATGTTCTCAAGATAAAACATCTTGAACTTCCGCAAGGGGCCCGTGCAACTTCAGATGGCGAGGCCGTTGTCGCCTCATGCCTTCTATCCAACCAAAAGCTTGAAGACGCCTCAGACATCGGAACAAGAGCAGCAGAGTCAAACGATGAATGACAGCGACTCGTTGTTGCGTGAACAACTGCATTGTAGACGACATACACTTTCAACGGTGATGCTCTGTGAAATTGTTGGTCGGTTTAGGTAATCCCGGACGAAAATATGAAGGCACTCGACACAATGTCGGATTTGACGTATTGGACGTATTGGCAGATCGCGGGGGAAACCCAAGGCGAAGGCAACGCTTTCAGGGAGAGACTTCTCAGACTAGCATTCGCGGGACTCCAGCATTACTACTCTGGCCACTTACATGGATGAATTTAAGCGGGGGCAGCGTGCTCGCCGCTCGTGATTTTTATAAACTAGACTTAACTGACATTCTTGTGATTTGTGATGACTTCCAACTGCCGCTAAACACCATTCGGATGCGACCGAACGGGTCTGCGGGTGGACAGAAGGGCTTAGCGGATACCATCACACGTCTTTCAAGTACAACAATACCGAGGCTCCGAGTGGGCATCGGCCCAGTTCCAAAACAGCAGGATCCACCTTCTTTTGTGCTTGGTAAATTTTCCAAGTACGAACAGGTAGACCTCGACGAAACAATTCAGCGGGCTGCCGATGCTGCCGAATCGTGGGCAAGCCTCGGGATAGAAACTGCAATGAATCGGTACAACTGACAACCATCAATACAACAAAGACTTTATTAAGAACAAAACGGAAGGACTATTCAAAATGACTGTTTACGAAGGGATGTTTATCCTGGATTCGACGAAGTATTCACGTGACCCCGATGCTGTAACAGGGCAACTCAATGACTTAGTGACCGAGCATGGGGGGACAGTCCTCGTCTCGCAACTCTGGGACGAAAGAAAACTCGCGTATCCGATTAATGGTCAGCGAAAGGGTTCGTATTGGCTCATCTATTTCAGCATCGATGGGCCAAACCTCGTTGCTTTTGAACGACAATGTGAATTGAACGAAAATGTATTGCGAAGACTCATTTTGAAGATTGACCCCCGTTTGGCTGAACCGCTTGTCCAGCATGCTCAGGCCGGGAACAGCAGCACAAAACCAGCACAAACAACTGCCGCCAAATGACACCAGAGTAAAGGAGTGCCTGCTGCAGGGCTTGACAAAAACTGAACGCCTGTTCACTATAAGTAGCCATCTGCAGCATCACGTCTGATATGTCGTTGCCTGCACTGATCAATTCGCGGACAAAGAAAGAGGGAGATCGCCATGGCGAGTAGCATGAACCGGGTATTTCTCATGGGAAACGTAACCCGTGACCCAGAACTTCGATACATTTCAAATGGTTCAGCTGTCACTGAAATTGGTCTTGCGATCAATGATCGGCGCAAATCCGCATCGGGCGAGTGGGTTGAAGAAACAACATTTGTTGATATTACGCTATGGGGTCGTACTGCTGAGATCGCGGGTGAATACGTAACAAAAGGAGCCCCACTTTTAATCGAGGGACGTTTGAAACTCGATATGTGGGAAAAAGACGGAAAGAAAAACTCAAAACTCCGCGTTGTTGGCGATCGAATGCACCTTATTGGGTCACGCGGAGGCAATCGTTCCGAGGGAAGTCAAGCAGGTGGCCGTAATCAGGGAAACCAGAACAGCAACAGTCAAAACCAGAAGGATCAGTCGGGAGGGTATGATACAGGCGGTGGTTTCGGTGCCGCGAGTACCGCAGGCGGCACCGAAGACGACATACCTTTTTAGCTTTTTCGGGCAACCAACAACTCACTTAACAAATTACATTTTATAAGGATCTACAAATGTCCACTACAACAATTAAAAAACCCAAGCATCAACGGCATAAACGTCTTCCCAAAGGTGAACGAGGAGGAATTGAACTCCTACTCATCCAGAATGTCGAACACCTTGGAAAACAGGGTGAGGTGGTCGAAGTGCGTCCGGGGTATGCGAACAATTACCTGCTTCCTCAGGGGCTTGCAACAGTCGCTACCGAACACCACAAGAGAATGGTTGAAAAGCACAAGGCAAAACTTGCAACCATAGCTCGTGAAAGGCTCGCCGGTCTTCGCGGACTACTCGAAGAATTAGTCCGAACAAGTGTCACGATTGAATCAAATGCGAACGACGAAGGTCATCTGTATGGATCAGTCGGAGCACCTGAGATTTCCCGATCCCTCAAACAGCAAGACCTTGTTGTTCCTCCAGATCAAATTATTTTGCAGGGGCCGCTCAAAGAAGTTGGACTCTACACGGTTAAAGTGCGCCTTGCGAGTGAGGTCGAGGGTGAGCTGAAGGTCTGGGTCGTACCAGCAAGCAGCGAGGAAAAGTAAGTCGGCAACGATTCAAGTAGAGACTTCGTATTCGAACGCATCTCTCAATGAATGGCCTGTGATTCCTCTGCCGGCAAGTCTCTGCAACTGATGTATCCAGAGAATACGAGCCTGAATAAAAAAGCAAAAACTGCAGTGTTCTTATCACACTAAAAAGTCTCAAACGGAATAGAGGACTTCTGAATGGGTGATTCTCGTGGAAATGCGACGCAGTCCGTTCAGAATATGGCCGGATCGAAAAAAATGAGCCGAAATGGTCAGCGGTCTAAAAAGCAATCGCATAGCCAAGATGACCAAAACGTTACCCAAATAGGCCGACTTGGTCGACCGGGAAACATTGAAGCTGAGAAGAACGTTCTCGGCAGCATACTTCTCAAGCCTGATGTCTGTGATGACGTTGCGTTGTCTGTACGGTCAGAAGATTTTTCCGACGAAGCACATCAAACAATTTTCCGCCATCTTCTTGATCTCCATGACGGTGGCAAGCGGATTGATGCGACTATATTACTGGAGAAATTACGAACGAAAGGCGACCTTGATGCCGTTGGAGGAGCCGCTGCAATTGCAGAGCTCATTAGCTCGGTCCCCCATGCCGCCCATGCCTCGCACTATGCACATATCATTCGAGACAAGGCAATGCTTCGGTCTCTTATTGATGCGAGCACCGACATCCTTCGGGATGCCTATGACGCATATGATGAACCAAGAGAACTCCTTTCGCAGGCTGAAGAAAAGATTTTCTCAATACTCGAACAGCGTAGTTCTGCTGAAGCAAAGCCCATTCAGTCTGTCCTTGAAGACGTGATGGTGCGTATGGATGCTCGCATGAAACACGAGCATGCACTTGGTGGCGTCGAAACTGGCTTCACTGACCTCGACACACTCTGTGGCGGGCTACACAACTCAGAATTAATTATTTTGGCCGCTCGACCCAGTATGGGGAAAACTGCGCTTGCCATGAATATTGCTGAGCATATTTCAATTAATAGCCACCAGCCGGTTTTATTTGTGAGTCTTGAGATGGCAAGTCTCGAGCTGGCAGATCGTTTGCTCTGCTCAGCCGCTCAGGTAAATGGCCATCGACTACGTAATGGAACCATTTCGCAGGAAGACAGACGTCGCCTTGTACAAAAATCCTCAGAGATAAGTTCTGCTCCACTATACATTGATGACACACCTGGCCGAACCCTAACAGAAATTGCTGCTGTAGCCCGTCGGCTCAAGCGAAAGCAAGGGCTTTCAATCATTGTTATTGATTATTTACAGCTCATCGAACCAGATAATCCACGGGACCCACGTCAAGAACAAGTGGCGCGTATCGCAAGAAGATTAAAGACCATGTCTCGAGAACTTGATATTCCAATTCTCTGTCTTGCTCAGTTAAATCGACAGGCTGAAGTATCACGAGACAACCGACCGAGATTAAATCATCTACGCGAATCCGGTGCGATTGAGCAGGATGCTGACGTTGTCATGTTTGTTCACCGAGAAGAATATTATCAGACTACAGATGAAGATCGTGAACGGGTGAAGGGCGAAGCTGAGATAATTGTGGCAAAACAACGAAATGGCCCAATTGGTGACATCAAACTTCTTTGGCAACACGACTACACCCGATTTGTGAATCTCGAACACCGTCCGTATGATGAATTTGAACAATTCTCTGACTTCTAGATCGGTTTGACGCAGGCAAGAGCGAATATATCGTTGACACCCGTGCCAGGAGTTTCGTCAGCCACAAGTAACGCCAGCTTTGAAGTGGGCGACCGACGGCCTTATACTGCTTCGAGGGAACCATATTTTTAGCTGCTACGCATAACATCGGCAGCCGTGCAGAATAACTCACCTCAGGAAAAAGAACTTTCTTAGAGAGACGAAATGGCGTCATCACAAAACCACCGTACCTCACAACGAGGTGTGCTGAGATCGACCGCGGCAACGGCGACTACAGCACTCATGCAAGGACTCAGCCCATTGGGAGCGTTTCGGGCGGCCGTTGCTGACAAGCGCGGTGACCTCGGCATTGGTGTGATCGGCTGCCGCTATCAAGGCTCGGTGATTGCCGGACTTGCCAAATCTCACGGCCGTCTTCTCGCCATGGCTGATGTCGATGCCTCCGTTCGTGACCTCTCCGCGATTGTTCCCTCTGTCGAAAAGCAGACGGGGCTTTCACCAGAATCGATTTATGAGGGCGTCGATCGACATGAGGACTACCGACGACTCCTCGACGACCACCGGATCCACGTAATTCTGATTGGTGCCCCCGACCACTGGCATGCCGGCATGTTGATCGATGCGTTAAAGGCTGGAAAAGATGTCTACGTTGAGAAGCCGATCACGCTGACAATCGATGAAGGCAAGCAGATTCGCAAGGTGATGAAGACCACCGGTGGGATCGTGCAGGTCGGCAGTTGGCAGCGTAGCGACCACCGCTTCCGTACTGCCGTAGAAATGGTTCATGCTGGACGGATTGGTCAACTCAAACGACTGAAGGTAGCGCTCGGCAGCAACGAAGTGGGTGGTCCATTTGCCACGGCAGCGACTCCTGATAGTCTCAACTGGGAACGCTGGCTTGGCCAAGCGCCGCTTGTACCCTATACCAAAGAACGCTGCCACTATACGTTTCGCTGGTGGTTTGACTACGCCGGCGGAAAGATGACCGATCATGGTGCCCATCATCTCG
>JAUWWJ010000455.1 GCA_030616935.1 Planctomycetaceae bacterium | reverse complement strand
ATTTGTTCGATATCAGCAACCTCAATTGGCCGACCAGGATGCCCACCGCCAACAAGTTGCGCTATGCCAATGAGACGAAAGATATTTCCCGGAATACCTGCTGTTACTTCATGAATGACTTCGGCCACTGTTTCTGAGCAGAACAATCCGTTACTGATCAATTGCGATTGAACGACAGCCCGTGTCTCAGCCAATGAAAACGGATGTAGAACCGACCGCAACAAAACCTTATCTAACAAACCACGATCTCGAGCTAAGAGCGTCAACAATCGTCCACGACCACCAAGAACAACAGATGCTTTTGGTGATTGCTGCCATATAGCCTCTGAAACTGACGCTAAGATGCCGTCTGATGCCAGGTGGCAATTATCGATCACGAAAACAGGTGCCTCACTTTTGGTGTATGTCGCAATTTTTGAAAATGTCGCGAGTGTCCTTAAATCAATCTGAACAACATGTGCTACATGCTTGATCGTAGAAGACAAGGCACTCAAAACAGTTGATACGCCAGAACCGCCCGGGCCACAAAGAATCGAAAGACTTGCTTCCTGAGTAATTGCATACTGCAACCGCGCGACTGCAGCGTGCTGGGAGCGGAACAGGTTGCCACCCTGAGGCCGAACCACCGGTTGGCTCGTACCATTGCTCCCCATCTGCTTTGTTTGCACAAGGTCCGTGGGCTTTATTTCAGCTCCTTGTGATTCACAAGAACCGAATGACTTGTCCCAAACCATCACAGTGCCCTCCGAATTAAGCACAACAGGAGGATTTCAGAACCTCCCGTGAAACAGGAACACACTCTTTTTCACCAGAGAAGGTTACAACCTCTCCGATAGGAAAGACGCCAAGGCTCGACAGCAAGTGCTGCCGACTAGGGCAGGGGGGTACATCGGCATGCCGAACCAGCAGTACGGCATCACAACCAAAAACACGAGACGCTATATCTTGCTTCCGAAATGGGCCGGGTGAAAACCAGACACCTGAATCTACGAGAGTCATACCTTCATTTTCATACGACTCTCCACACCCCTGCACATCCTGCCGCTGCTGCCACCTCCCAGAGTTCACGGTCAACTCGCGCCAAAGCTCTTGTGAAGACCTCAGGCAACGCACCTGCCAGCCTTGCGACCGCAACACTGCGGCAATACCACGCACGACGGTTGTCCGCCCCTCCTGAGCATGATGGCCAGCGATAGCAATTATGCGATGCCCTTTATTCCGTGCATCAACCACTCGATTTGCAAGCGTTTCCCACTGGCCTGGCACTGCTGTCAGGAGCATCGCAAGTACGTCGTCAAGAACACCACCCTCACGCATCTCCAGTTGTGATGAATCCTCCTGTTGCTCTTTTTTTGAACCCGTGTTTCCAAGAACCCCCCCAACACTTGGACCCTCAACAGTAGTAGGGCTGTCGCCAGGATCGCCATCCACTGCGTGCGATCCGCCCTGCCGCTCCAGGAGTGTTGCGTGATTCAAAAAGATTTGATCGAGCCGATCGAATTGCATTTACTGCCTGCTCTTTTCTTCCTCATAGTTTGATGAGGGAAGTGTTTCCGCAAAACGGACAGCACTTATTCCCTGAAATCCCTCATGTTGAATTGGCTGCCTCTCAACAATGAAGACACCAAGCCAGATGACTGCCGCAACAAACGACAGGATCCACAACGTCAGCGATGGCAGATACAACGCCGCGAGGCGAATATTTCCTCGAGACTTGTCTGCTACTCGTCGATCACCAATGTGTCTTTTTTTGGTTTTCGCAGTAGATTCCAACTCCTTCACGTGCCGTCTGCTGTTCTCGACTGTCACCGGGTCGGGCAGAGGTTTTTGTCGAGCCTTCCTGCTGCTGGAACGAATCGCGAGTTCGTGATGACACACTTTCAACAAACCCGATGCCTTGCTGGCATTGGATTCTGCTTGAAAGCCAGCCAGCCAAGCCGCGTCGAATTGTTTCATCAAGTCATTATCATCGCGTAACGAACTCAAATGTGGCACCGATGCAGGTCTGGACAATGAATCGTCGCTCCATGCAGGTTCAGGACAGCTGCCTTCTGACGGAAGACAACGTTTCGTATGCAGTACACGTGGAAAACTTGCGATCAGATCCATACATCCCCTGATCAGATTCTCGTCTCATATGAGGCAAATCCTTTAGAGAGCAGAGGCACCTTCGTTAGAGTTTGACCCAACTGAAATCGTGGTCATTTTTTGAATTTGCTTTTCCCCACCACTACATCCACGGCCATCAGCCCAAATTCT
>JAUWWJ010000302.1 GCA_030616935.1 Planctomycetaceae bacterium | reverse complement strand
ATACACAACGTGTTGAAGCAATGAAAAATCAGATGGACATCTGGAAATCAACGATGGAGCAACCCCGCTGGGATGAAGCACTGCGGTGGTTCCACGTCCATTACAAAAATCATGTCAATATTATTGAAGGCACGGAAGAGCCAACGAGAGAGCCACTCAAAGACTCAGTAAAAGATAGATGAAAAGAGTTTGATGGCCTACTAACAGAAGTTAGCGACATAGAAAGTCAACGACAAAATCTTGCACCTGAGTATCCTTCATCAAGAAACTATGTAGCGCCGGAACAACGACAAATGATTCGCTTCCCTCAAGGCGAGCTTCATCAACTTCGACAACAAAATCACTCGCATTGTCGAGGAGAGGATTTTGAATCGCCTTATTCTCTACTTGTCCTGCAATAATACTGAAGGGGAATGGTGGGATTGCCAGGCTTTCTGAGAATTCATCCCAGTCAGGTCCAAGTTCCATAGCACCCTCACCTGCTATCCATTCAAACATTCCCAGAGACGAAAGTTGCCGTGCAATAGCTGCACCCTGATTCGGTGGACCAAGCATCACCATCCGTTGACAACGATTCAACAGTTCGTTGTTATCCTGGTTAGCTTGCAAATCTGCAATGAGGTGACGGATGACAATATTACCCATGCTATGGCCAACAAAAGATAGAGTCCATGTTTCAGGCAGATTTTTAAGAAACTCTCTCAAGGCCGCAGCATGTGCACCGATCTTTCCTCGAGTACTTGCATACGAAAACGAGACAACTTCACAATCACATTTTTTCTGCAAGACCTTCTTGAGAGGAGTCATTGAGTGCTTGGTCCGCATGAGGCCATGAACGAGCACGATACAGTGTTGGGGGGATAAATTGGATTGAGAACGCTTTGAAACTTTATTTAGAAAAGCCTCACACTGCGCACGAGTACCCCACATCCATCTTCTATCGTTGCCGTCAAGGAGCCGCCAGTTACCTGTTACTGTGTTGTGTTGAATTCGGTATCCCTGGCGATAGCTGAAGTCTGTCCAAACCTGTAGTCCGCCAAAAGTTGGAATCGGAATGACCCATTGCCGCGATTGTTCCTTTTCTTTTCTATCTGCCAGAAATCGTTTTGGAGGCGTTTCAACCTCTTCAGCCGCACACTGCAACATGCTGTCTAGGCATGGTGCGAACAGGATCAGAATCAACGCTGCAGGGAAACGCATAATTTCTAAAAAACTTCTAATCGTTGGGTAGAAGAAAATATTTTTTCTCACGAATGTTTCGGCTTAGCACATCATAGCTCTTTCATTCCAAAGAAGTGACTTGCTATCAAATCACCCATCAACCGAGACAGACATCAGCGGTGGTATTATCCATCTACGCTACGGACACAGCAAGAAACGTTGAAGCGAACTGAATGCTCATGCAGAAACGAAGAGACCCTCACGGAGAACGTACTGCTGCCAATCAATTGGCTATGCTTGATATAGATTGGAAAGAAGGACGACCAAATAACTGATCTCCAGATTTTTGAAAGGTGTTTTGACCTTCCTCTGAAGAGAGTGCTCGCGATGCCCACCGAACCAATCCTGGATGAATCGGCTTGCCCTTTTGCTCACAGTCATTCAGCACACGTGCCAACATACGAAGTGACACTGGTCGACGATGTCTCACTAGTTCCTGCTGCACATTTGCTGCATATATGCTTCCCACCCCAGTAGCAGAACCTGCATGACCTGCTTGAAGTGGTACCCCCACCATCCAGATTATGCCGAGAGTAGTGACAAGCCCTGCACACAACAGACACGTTTTACGCAAATTCATCGGAATGCCTCTGAAGGGAAAACCCTTAAAATGGCGGCCTTTTGACCCGCCCTAACACAATCCTAACAATAGATATCGGCGTCTTGCCAAGTCAAGATTGATTGTGATTTGCTCTGTCGGAAAAGACTGCCCAGTTCACCAACCGCTTCGTTTTTATGAACGAAAACAAAACTCTTTTCTCAGTGAAGTATCTTCTTTTTGCAGGAACGACACTCGGTACGTTCAACACTCTCACATTATGAGCATGACGTCTTCACATTATGAGAAATCATAAAATAATCGAGTTATCTGCTGCTTGAAATGCTGAGGAGCTGAATACAACCACAATACCTTGATTGTGGTTGTCCGTCTTACAACTTAGTCCTGCAACTCTTTACGGAGCGCTTCATCAACAAGAAAGGATTCAGGAAAATCTGCCGCCTTCTCGCTACCCTGACTTCGAAGACGTTCTGTTTTGCGTTGTCCCTTTAGTCGGTTTAAGGGAATTTCCATACCACCAAGTTCTTCCATCATTGTGTAGAGCTGGTTTTGCATGTGCTGTTTCATTTTCTGAAATGCCGGATCATGAATAAGATTCTTTTGTTCTTCCGGATCATTCTTGATGTCGAAGAGTTCATCGGTGTCCCATAAACCATAATATGTTGTGTACTTGTACTGATCACCTCGCAGCGAAAAATGTGTTGGAGTTTGTGGATAGTTTTGTTCCCAATAGTAGGCGTATAGAAAGTAGTCGCGCCAAGGAATTTCCTCACCACAGGCTAGTGGCAGGAAACTCTGTCCATCCATATGCGGTGGTTTCTTCAGCCCCATAGCCTGCATGACTGTTGGGGCTATATCAATATTTGCCACCACTTCGTCGACAACTGTACTGCCTTGAATAAGATCAGGGCACTGCATGAGCAATGGCACGCGACTCGATGCTTCATAGGCCACACGTTTATCAATTAAGCCATGTTCACCGAACATATAGCCATTGTCACCCATATAAATGACGAGTGTTTCATCATGGATACCCATTGCTTTTAACTGCTGCAAAACTGCCCCAATACTGTCGTCCACAGAACGCAGTGCTTCACAATAGCTCTTATAGAACGATTCCACACTATTTGCTGTGTGCAGTGGAAAATCCATGCCGTGCCAACTATTGCGCTGATCAAGAAGCCATCGCGGACGATTGAGTTGGTTATTTGTCAGATGCTCACTTGATACGGGAAGCGTAAACGGCTGATCCGAAAGCGTTCCCTTGTACTGGGGCTCAGGCGTAAAAGGGCCATGCACTGCCTTATGCGACAGATACAAAAAAAATGGTGTGTCACGATCTGTTTCCTTGAGAAATTCAACTGCTTTTCTCGTCAACAGCGTTGTGATGTATCCATCTTGCGGCACCCGCTTCCCGTTATCATTAATCGTATAGCTATCATTGGGTGGGTAATACTTGCCCTGACCTTTGAAGCTGAACCAGTAGTCAAATCCCGGTCGGCGGTCATCACTCGCATGGCCCATATGCCATTTCCCAATAAACCCGGTCTTGTATCCGGCTTTCTGGAGATACTGTGGAAAGAACAGCGTGCCCTCGGGTACTGGTCTCTGGTTATCGATCACACGATGACGGAATGTATAGAGACCTGTGAGAATTGAGGCTCGGCTTGGCGAGCACAAAGACGTTGTCACAAATGCATTTTCAAGATGGGCCCCTTCTT
>JAUWWJ010000309.1 GCA_030616935.1 Planctomycetaceae bacterium | reverse complement strand
TTTTGAATGATCCCTCTTTATTCACATCGCTTGTCTGGGCAATGTAATGCCAGGCATCCTGAAAAAGAGCTGTACTCTCCCGACTAAACTGATCATATGACGTATATGCTTCAGCTGGAAGCATCTGAGGCAAATGGGTTTTTGATGCAAATGTCATGACGTAACAACCCCCGTGCCTTCAAGCACAAGCGCTTCAAACCCTTCTGCCGAAAGAATGGTCTCACCCTTAGAATTCATCAAAATAAAATCAAATGTTGCTTTGTCTTCAACGCGACCTGTTTTGATAATCCGCTGCACACACACCTCTCCAGGCGATGGCTGTTTCAAAAATCGTAGCCGTCGAATGCCGCTTGGAATTGCAACAACGTTTTGTGAGTCAATCCATTCAAGTAGCCCGCACCCGAAGAAACATGCATCCAAGACAGCAGGCGAAAGGACCCACCCCCGGTGATTCCGATCGCCAGCGACTTCTGATACCTGACCAGCCACAATGCGCATCCAGCCGACACCATCAATTCTTCTGGCTCCAGTTAATCGACGGAACAATGGGCCGTGATAGATCACCTCTTCACGCTCTGCTGGATATTCAACGTCACTCCAATCTGTTGGCGGCTTTTCGTTACTCACCACACTGTTCTCTATTTGTTGAGTATCACCACAAACAACCTGTCCCCTGACATGCAGCCGGTCTCGTTGCAGAACGGCTCCCTTCCTGTTTCGGAAATCACTGAGCACCTGCGCACTTAGTTCACCGGCATGTTTTGTTACAGATGTACGGACAGCCTGCGGTTGGTCATGAACAAACTTCAGGCCTGAAACAATTTCGACATTGTCAAACCCGCAGAACTGCCCAGCGCCTTCACAGAGGCGGGCAGCCTCAGCGAGCATCTCGAGTGAAATCACAAAGGGTAGTAACGGACGATCACGAAAACGGTGACCAACCAGAAATGGTTCTCTTGTGGGATCGAAAACAGTGTGAACTGATGCTTCCTGTCCAGTCACGAGATGGTCTACAGAGTCAATAAGCGGATAGACTTCGGCCTCATTCTGCGGCTGTCCAGCAGTTACAGAATGATCTTTGGACTCGATGGCGTTTGCTTCAGCAAAGAGCGAGCCAAGCCATCGCTGGTAGGTACCGTCTGTGAATACAACCTGTGCATCAGGAAGCCCTGCCGTTAATTCTTGCTCAAGATGACGCAAGCCTTGATCGACTGGCATCAGCGGCAATTTCATGATCTGGCGAGAAGCAAAACTGGATGCTCGCATCATCATCCCCACCTCATCCCACGGATGCCAGTGCACACCAACGGTTCGCAATTTCGGATGGATCGCCCGCCACCAGGCCATCAACCCACACTGCATACTCGATGCCATGGCGTAGTCAGCGTTTCCATTAGTACCAAAGCAGCCTGCAATTGAGCCGGAGGCGATGAAAAACTTTAAAGGATCAACACGTGTTGCCTTCAAAAGGGCATAGCTTGCATCGAGCTTCGCTTCGACAGTTCTTTCCAGTGCAGTTCTCGATTTCTGCTCAAAACGTGAACGGTCGAATGTCCCAGCACCCTGAATAATGCCTTCAATAGGACCGTCAGTTGCACGAATCTCTTCGAGAATTTTTTGGATGCCGTGTGAATCAGATGCGTTGCAACAATGATAAGCCACCGAAAGCCCGGCCTGCTTGAATCTACGAAGCGTTTCTTCAATTTCGATACTTCGTTCAATGGGCTCCCAACATTTTCCTGGAGACTCTCTATTGGATAACGCCTGCTTTGTAATTGTTTTTTTGAGTGACTCTTTCTGGTCAAGTGTCCATGCATTCTCTTGCAAAAGATCTTTACGGAGTGGTGTTGTTCCGACAAGATGCATGCGAACACCAAAACGTTCCGCAATATGAAGCGCCTGCCTTGACGTAATTCCTCGGCCCCCACCAATAGCGACCCATGCAGCCCCACGTTGTGGACCTGAGATCGCTGGCCGGGCAGAAACTTTTTCAGCTTCAATCGTGAGCACTCGGCGTTTACCAAATACATCGAAACCAACATCAGCTACCTGCGAATCACCGGCTTCCTCCAGAAAGACACGAACTGCTTCCACTGGGGCCATTGCCGGGGCAGTATCAACGACAGCAACTCTCAAACCGGCCCAATTCTTGGATGCCGCTTCAATACGAATTGATCGCAACAGCCCAGCAACAGCAAATCCTTCGGGCATTCTTGGACACTCACTTGTACCAAAGTCACCCCCAAGAGATACCCAGGCTGCAGCCGAGCAGGATGTCTGTTTTTTTGCATGGCATGTGAACCATCTTTGTGCAATCAGAAATGTCTTCACCACTCCCTGTTGCCGCCTGTCAACCCAGTCGCTTCGGCGACGAATATCACCAGCCGCATATTCACGACCTGTGAGGAGGAGAAGATCTTTCGCTCGACCTTCTTCCAGAAGTGAATCGAGCCGAGACAGAATCTGATCTTCATCGGATTGCGTCGACAACTGATCAACCTGTACACCCGCCGCTTTGAGAGAACGAACAACTGCGTCAGCATCTTCACACTCTCCAACAACAAGGACTGGGCCAGACAAGGAATGTGTGCCCGCAGACACCCGAGTCGCGTCGCTCATGCGCAGAACATGCCTGCGGACCGAAGGCGACTCGCTTTCTTCAGATGCCGGTGAATCCGGTTTCGCAGTAGGCTTTGAACGAGTCGAAATCGGATTCGCTGCAGGCGGACTCTCAGGTAGCCATAACGGATCTGGATGTCGTAGCTTGAAGTATCTCCAATCGGTGATAACAACTTCTGGCTCAGGGCAGCCAGCCTGCATTTCTCGAAGCAGGTGCTCTACTCCTTCCGCGGGCGGCATAAACCGAAGCTTAAGAAGGGATTTAGAAAATTTTGACTCGGGACGCACTGCCATGCCAACTTCATCCCATGAGTGCCAGGCAATAACAACAGATGCAACTTCTGGACGTTGCTCCCGATACCAGCGTACAAGTTTGGCCACTCCCTCGTTTGCCATACAGTAATCGGTTTGTCCAACCGCACCAAAGCGACCACTAATTGATCCGAACACAACGAAGTTACGCAAGGCGTCTGACTTTGTCAGATCCATAAGATTCAAGGCCCCATCAAGCTTTGCCCTTACAGTCCTGCGCACAAGCTCCGGCTTCTTTTTGGAAAAACGTGATGCCTTTTCAAAACCGGCCCCATGAATCACACCAACAATTGGCCCTGACTCTTTCCGGATTTGCCCCAAGAGGTCTGATAATGCCTCGCGATTCCCCACGTCACATGCATGGTAAAACGCTTCGATGCCTTCTGATTTTAAAGTTTCTAGCGTCGCATTGATTTCAATTGCTTTCTCAACACGCCCCCACGCATCAGCAGGCAACTCCTTTTGGGCTAACGC
>JAUWWJ010000378.1 GCA_030616935.1 Planctomycetaceae bacterium | reverse complement strand
GCATTCAAAAACGACACAATATTCTCGGTCTTTATCCGTCGATGGTTGAGATTCCGTTTGACAGCGACACAATTGACATTACGACGCGGAATCCAATGGCGGATGTGCAACATTCGGTATGCTGGACAGCAAATTATTTGGCTGGCCTGTCTTACCGATACGCTTACCTTAAAAAATCGAATGCCGAACCGAAACAGATGGAAGTTGCGAGAAAACGTGCGGACGAAGTTTTTGAAGCAGTTTATCGCTGTCAACTCGTAACCGGTGTAAAAGGCTTGCAAGCCCGCGGATATTTCATTGGTCGCGGGGAGAGTTATGCAGAACGCCGCGGTTCGACCAAACTTCCCTACTGGCGACAAGGTCAAGTGGATGGGAAACCGTTCCGGTGGGTCGGTGATCCGAGCCATCACAACTATAGCGATTCCATTCACGGTCTTGGGCAGTATTACACATTAGCGGCAGAAGGTGAGCAAAAAGATCGGGCGAGAGAAGCTATCGATGCGCTCGTCAGCTACTGGGTGGATAACGACCTGAAAATTGCCAAATATGATAGTTCTCTCCCAGCGGTTCCGATTCTTGGTCTCACGGATGGAAGAACACTGAACACACGAGTGATGATGGCGATTGCCGGCGCCAAAGTCGCCCACTACGCTACGGGGAAGGAGAAGTTCAAAAAAGTCTATGAGCAATTAGTTGGCCAGTACGGCGTTCGCAACCTGACACATTTCAAAACGGGCAAAGGCTTTGACGATGCCGAACACGTTTTTTGTCATCTCGACCTTCTTTTCCGAATTGAGCACGATGTCGAATTGCTCAAAGCGTTCCGCAAGGTTGCAGATGGTTTGTGGAGAAATCACAAGGATGACGCACAAAGTCTTTTCACTTACATCTACTATGCAGTTGCTCCCGATGCTCCTGAAAAAGAGAAGGTTTTGAAAGAAGCGCTTTTCACATTACAGACTTTTCCAACCGATATGACAATAAAACCGCGAATGAACAGTTTAAATCCAGATCTGAAACCCCCTTATCCAACCTATCTCGCGGCGTGGGACAACGAGTACATCTGGAAAGCTAATGTGCTTCGTCCGGATGGCTGGACGAGTCGAATTGTGGTGGATGTCGCTGTTTCGCCTGAAGATGCGATGGTGATTTTTGCGGTGGGTGAGGAGGGTGGACTGTATCAATCGCGAGATGGTGCGAGCAGTTGGCAGAATTGGCGAGCAATCGATCACAACCTCCGTTCGCCAGTACGACGAGTCATTGTCGGCCAGAGATCGCGAATATTGATGACGGCATGTGATGACGGCTTCTATTTAACAACCACAGCCGGAAGCTCTTGGCATAAAATGCCCGTGCCGCTTGATAACGAAAAGCCAATTGACATCGAAATTTCACCTAAAGACTTTAACATCATTTACGCAATCACGGACAAAAACGTTTATCGCTCCCGTAACTACGGCGAGGAATATGTCGGACAATCTTGGGAAAAGTTGACGGCAGAGCTACCAACGCTTAGTTCTCCAAAATTCATCATTGCTCATGGCTCTCCGGGGAGACTTTACGCCGTTTCCAAAAATAGAATTTTCACGCGTCGATTGAGTGAGCAAGGGTGGACAAGAGGAAGTGACTTTGGACTTAGCGGGTATGCTGAGACATATCCCTGGCTCGTAGCAGACCCCAAGAATCCCGAACGAGTATGGGTTGGATTCAAAGCAAGGTATGGAGCGCTTGGCCCCCTTTCGATTCTACAGGAGAGTCAAGACGCAGGCAAAACGTGGTCAAACAGTATGGCGGAGATTTGGCGGGTGGTGTCAGACAAAGGCTTTCCGGCGTTGATGCAATTAGGAGTGCGCTCAGAATTGAATCATCTCGTTGCCGATGCGAAGGAAAGTGGAAAGTTCTACGGAGCCGCTGACCGTGGTGTCTCGATCAAAGGCAAGACTCGTTGGAAGAAGTCGGAAGCAGGTTTCAATATTCCACTTGTCAGGTCGCTTTTCGTTTCGAGATATTCGGATTGGGTTGTTGCCGGCACACCAGGAGGGCTATACATTTCAAAAAACCGAGGCGAAACTTGGCAAGATGGTAACCTCTGGTTGCAGTTCGACAAGAACACACGACGCGAATTAGGCGGTGCATCCTTTATCGATGCCTACTGGCGAGCAAGGTACTATGGTTTCATTGATGATGAAACTGCAAACAAACCATTTGAAGATTGACAGAAGTGAATGAGCTGGCAGAGTGGGACATGTAGTAACGGTGAAGCCTCTGGACCAGTCCCACCAGCCAATCAGGAGCGCATTGGGCCATGCACGGATTCCTTTTATATGGCCGCATTTTCGCGACTTCACGGCTACAACCTATATACAACTCAACAACCTGTTATCTCCAAATTCTACGAAATTTCCATTTCATAACCCCTGTAGCATCAGTGCCTTATAAGAATCACAAAAATTATGAACGGTTTCAATAGACGTTTCCAGGTGGTGATTGGATGTAAACCCGAAGAGTTGTTCAGATAAGCTACGAACGTTGGCTGATAAGTCGTAACGAGGATGCCTAAAAAAAGGACTGTGGCAACAGGGATTTTAGTATTTGACTTTGAGCTCTTCATAGTTGACCTATCTTTCTGTGCCTCATTCACTGGAGAATGATCGTGGGCTTGATTGGGTTTGAATTGGGTTTGTTTTCACCAAGTGTCCAATCGCTTATATTTTCATAATCCTTTGTGAGAAATAAGTTTACGTTCATTTTGGCTTTTCGGAAATTGGCCCATTCGACTGCGCTCAGGACAGGCTTTGATTGGGTTTGAATTGGGTTTGTTTTTCCTGACTTTCCGCTGCCATTTATTTTCAT
>JAUWWJ010000424.1 GCA_030616935.1 Planctomycetaceae bacterium | reverse complement strand
ATGCTATTCAGTATATATATCGTTTTGGAGAACTTCTCGGCCGGCCGGTGACAATCGTTTCAGTTGGACCAGACCGAGAGCAAACCATTTTTCGCAGTGGAAACAACCAACCTGCACAATGCCCTCCAAATACCCAACAGGAACGAGCGACAGTGTGAATAACCCTGTTGCCATCCCACTTACAAAGCACTCCACTCGGACGGCAGAGCAGCCAAAAGCTGAACCGACAGATAGACCCCTACCACAGCACGTTGCAATCATCATGGATGGCAACGGCCGCTGGGCCGAAAAACGAAGCCTTCCACGAATCGAAGGCCATAGGCAGGGCGTTACAAGCGTTCGAAAGGCCACCGAACATGCAGCGAGACGAAACATTAAGCAGCTCACACTGTACTGTCTCTCAAGCGAAAATTGGCGTAGACCAAAAGCCGAACTCGATTTCCTCATGCTCCTTCTCGAACAGTACATGATTGAAGAACGAACGCTCCTGATGCGGGAACGTATAAGACCAGTCATGATAGGAAACCGAGCTGGCTTACCAAACAGTACACTCGCAGCTATTGATGAAACGGTTGATATGTGTCGCAATAATACCGGCATGCGGCTTTGTCTTGCGGTCAACTACGGAGGTCGGGCTGAAATTGTTGAAGCCACCAAAACACTCGCACATCAAGTGGCCGAAGGAATGCTACAGCTAGATGAAATCACTGAGAAAAGTATTGAAGATCACCTTGAAACAAACGGAATGCCTGATCCGGACCTTCTTATACGAACGGCTGGCGAGATGCGACTCAGTAATTTTTTATTGTGGCAGATGAGCTATGCAGAATTCTGGGTCACTTCAGACCTCTGGCCCGATTTCACCGAGAATCATCTCGATCAGGCGCTAACCGCTTTTCAGTCGCGCGAACGTCGATTCGGAGGCCTTTCGTCAACATGAAGAGAAATTCAACTTCCTTCGCAACGCTTGGTTCACGGTTTATCGTCTCGAGCACTCTGATCACGTGCTTGACTGCACTCGCCTGGGCCGACTCCGCTGGATTCCTTGGCGGTTTACCCGGCTGGTGGCTCCTTCCAATTTTAATCCTCCTTGCAATTGGGGGCGTGAACGAGTTCATTGCTCTTTACATGAAACGAGGAATCAGGCTGAGAGGTGGGATTCTTCGTGTCGGAGTCATTGCAATATTTCTAGCCGTTGCCGTGGGCACTCAAGCAATGGTTTCAGATACCGGAGATGCTGCACCCGTAGCTGCTCTCAGTTGGGCCGCACTTGCAACAGCAATCGCGGTTGGATCACTTTTTGTCCAAGAAGTTTTGCTCGCTCGTAAAGATGATCAAGATCTTGATCGATTAGCAGTAAGCATTTTTGTACTGACGTATCTAGGTCTCCCGATGGCATTCATGGTTGGACTAAGGCTCGTCACTATTGCCAACTTGGGTCCTGAGCAAACAGGCCCTCAATATCTTGGGATCATTCCACTACTCAGCCTTATTACTGTCGTCAAAGCTGGTGATATTTTTGCATATCTCGTTGGCTCTGCTTTCGGCCGGATTCCGCTGATGCCAAAAATTAGTCCAGGGAAAACGTGGGAGGGTGCAATTGCGTCACTCACCGGTTCGCTTTTCACTGCCTGGTTGATAATACAGTCTTCACTTATTTTCAATAATGGATTGCTCGTGCAACCCCTTGGTGGATAGATTACCTTCGGATTATGTGTTGGATTGTCTGGCATGGCAGGCGACCTTGCAGAATCACTGATCAAGCGAGAGCTCAAAGCAAAAGATTCAGGAAAGTCTTTGGGTGGCCTGGGAGGAGCACTCGACCTCATTGACTCCCTCCTGTTCGCTGCACCAGTTGCATGGTTTCTGTGGGTGAATGCATCTGTCTAAGAGCACTTCTTCGTAGCTAAATGTGGGGTTTTCTAACAAATTCAGCCATGAAAACAGGTCCTGTTGGGAACGCCTCTCCTGCCGGAGTAAGATATAATCAGAACCTGACAGAAATCAGGTTCCTGCCAGTCTGCCACGTGGCGGACGCACCTGTTCCTCGAGGCCATCAACCTCCACTCGGTTGATGGACTTTGATGTCTCGCTCAACGATCGCAGTAGTCGACTCAAAGCGGCTTTTAGAACTTTTCGGACCTCGTGATCAGCACCTCCGAAAAATACGTACCGCTCTCGATGTTGGAATTTCAGCTCGAGATGGAGAGATACACATTGAGGGTGAAGATGCTGCTGTTCATAGGGCCACAGAAATTTTTGAGTCGCTAGATCAGTCACTCCAGGATCATGGCACTATCACAGGACAACTTGTTGACCGTTTACTCAACGGAAGTAGCATCTCTGAACAACTCATACATCAGGAATCGATTGAAGTGCATAGACCTGGAGGGCACATTGTTCCTCGATCATCAGGCCAGGCTGATTATGTACGTGCTATCAGACAGTCTGACATCGTGTTTTGTGAGGGGCCGGCAGGTTGCGGAAAAACCTTTCTTGCTGTCGCCATGGCCGTTTCTGCT
>JAUWWJ010000464.1 GCA_030616935.1 Planctomycetaceae bacterium | reverse complement strand
CTTTGTTCGTAATGGTTTGGGTGCTGGTCAGAAAGGATTGATACATGCAGATAAACGTTTCCGCTCGACACGGGCATCTTAGCGCTGCTTCGCAGTCCAAAATTTCTGCAAAGGTATCACGCCTAAAGAGATATTTCGATCGTATTACCGCGTTGGATGTGACTGTGGATCTCGCTAATACATCCCTTCCAGCTGTCGAAATTATTGCGTCGGCGGAGCATTTTCATGATCTGGTTAGTCATGAAACTGCGCCCAATCTCTGGCGGAGTATCGATGGCGCAGTTCAAAAAATTGAGCAGCAATTACGGAAGCATAAAGAAAAAGTACGAGATCATAAAAATGTCGAGACAGTCCGAAGAAGTTAATCTCATCGGAGTAGATACAAAACAACTATGAAATTTTCAGATTTTGTTTCAGTTGAGGCCATTCGTCCAAGTGTGGTTGCAAACTCGAAAGAGGGCGTTATTCGTGAGATGACGCAGTCGCTTGTTGATTCGGAGAAGATTGCTGTAAGTGAAATGGACAGCATCGTGAAGGCTATCATGAAGCGAGAAGACCTTGGAAGTACAGGCATAGGGCGTGGAGTCGCGGTGCCGCACACGAAACACCCAAGTGTTAGTCGCCTTGTTGGGACGGTTGCAATTAGTGAACAAGGCGTTGATTTTGAAAGCCTGGATGGAGAGCCTGTGCAGCTATTTTTTCTTCTTGTCTCACCCCCAGATCGACCTGGAGATCACTTGCGAGCCTTGGAGAATATTTCAAGACAGTTGCGAGACGATGCTTTCTGTAAAACATTAAAAGAGGCGGGTGGGCCTCAAGAAGTCTGGCGACTCCTCGAGGACGCTGACGCTCAAAGTATCGCTTCGTAATTTTCGGAGAGTAAGGGGATCAAGTCACTAGATGGCTATAAAGCGGATGGCAATAGATCAAACCGACAATTCGATGCACGAGACCCATTCACGCGAAGTCGTCGTGGCGAATGAGCAGGGGCTGCATGCCCGGCCAGCTGATCTGGTGGCGAGAGAAGCACAGCGTTGGGAATCACGTATTGAGTTTGTCGGGAAAGCTCAGCGGGTCGATGGGAAAAGTATTCTCGATCTTTTGACTCTTGCTGCTGAAGAAGGCACCCACCTAGTTGTGGAAGCAACTGGTCCAGATGCCTCTGAGGCACTTGATGCCATAGGAAGCCTCTTCGAACAGAGATTTTCTCCGAATGAAGAAAACACAAAAACACACATGAATAAAACGAAACAGGAAAAAAAGATTTCCAGCGATTCGGCTGGAATAAATACGGCAGCCCGCGAGGGTGCCACCGGAAGGAATACAAACAGTTGACCAGATGTCGGCATTCGCAGGCTTCTTGTCGTACATGGTTTTTATTTACCTGCGGGTAGGTAGACACTGACAAAAATAAACAACAAAAGGAGACGCGCGACGCGAGGCGCCCGGAACGTAGGATGTTGATCATTGGCTGAAGCGAAAGTTGTCGCTAGCCGATCTCCCTGCAAAACGGATGTCGCCTTGATCGCCGGCGCCCATGCTAAAACTACAAGGTATTGCGGTCTCGTCGGGTGTGACAATCGGCGAGGCACTTGTTCTCGACAGCGAAGGCTTTCGGATTCCGAGGCGTTTCGTGGCACGAAGTGCTGTTGATACAGAACTTCAGCGGCTGTCGAATGCGATTGCTGAATCAACGGCTGAAATCAAGAAGAACCGTGATGCAGTTCGTGGGGAACTTGGTGAGCAGTATGCCGCGATTTTCGACGCCCATCTTGCAATGCTTCATGATCAACGGCTGCAAGAAGAGTTGACAAGTGCGGTACGAGAACGCAATTGGTGGCCAGAATATGCGGTGAGCCGAACGCTTCGGCGGTATGCTAAGGTTTTTCAGAACCTTGATAATCATATCGCACAGCGGGCGCACGATATCTATGACATTGAAAAGAGTCTTCTGCGAAACCTCCTAGGGCAACGCAGGGAGACACTTGCGGCGATTTCGGAGCCAGTTGTGATACTGGCCCATAATTTGACGCCGAGTGAAACAGCAAATCTGGATCGACGTTTTGTAAAAGGTTTTGCAACAGAACTTGGTGGGCCAGGGAGTCATACGGCGATGGTTGCAGAAGGGCTCGAGATACCCGCCGTTGTTGGAATTGGTCCTTTCTTGGCAGATGTT
>JAUWWJ010000477.1 GCA_030616935.1 Planctomycetaceae bacterium | reverse complement strand
CGCACAAACAACAACTGCACCTCTTCGGTAGCAGTGGGAGAACCACGTTGGTCTTCTGAGGTATTCATTACAAGTAATGTCAGAGGGGATGCAATTGTTTCTGAAAAAACAAAAAAACAATTTGTTTTGTGGGATGACCACACTCAGGAAAATGGCGTCCGCCCACTATTTAATCTGTTGTATGGGGTGTGAATCGGGAACGCTATTCTTGATTCGTTTGCGTGTGTTGTCTGACATGGCCGTGGTAAAGATAGAGGGCGCCATAAGTCCAACCCTTCAGTCCAGGATAGTTCGCGCGGTCCATGCTGAGTGCGATATAAGGCGCGGGATAGCCTTCGGGAAGCGGGATGACATTCGGCCAGCAGCGGGAATTCTCTCCCTCGCTCCATGGGGGGCGATCCATATCAAGAGCACCTAAAGCATTGAGTTCCGGATAGGAGTAGACATGAAACTGCCCACCTTTCCCACCGAATAACGCATAGTATTGATCACCGAATTTCTGAAGGAGACAGCCAGTGCTGTTGATATCAACCGGTCCTGCTATCTGCTTGAACGGTCCGTTCCAATGATCAGCTTCATACAGTGTGGCCGGATAGCCCGGGCCGCCTTTTGTATAGACCAGAACTCTCCACTTTTGAACGCTGGCATCATAAATAATATGCGGGTCTTCCTCGCCCCCAGGCATATCGACCTTCGCGGCCTTCATGATGGTGAAACCAAATCGCGGATCACGTTGTGACGACACCGCCCACAATTGCTTCGGTTCTATTTTCTTTGGATCACCCTCGGCAGAAAACCCAACGGTGAGCCCCCGCCATTGTTCTGCGTTCCGGTCATAAAAAATATGAGAGGCAATTTCATTGCGGAGCAAACCATCGTCCCTGTCGAATACAATAATGCTTTCAAGACGCACATCGAAAACTGAGGGGTTCAGGCTGAACACGCCCTGCAGCGGGTGAGGCAGATGTCGTCCTCGCACAGACATGGTGAACCACAGCCGACCGTTGTCGAGAAGTGGGGAGCCATCTTCATAGGTGAGCGCGCAGATGTCTGCTTGGCCGACTCCTGTCGTGAGCGCAGCATTCACTTGATTGATGACGATCTCTTGCCCAGCGTTTAGTTGGGTGAGTAAGCGAAACTCGAATGACCGGATATGTTTTTTCTGACGTAAATCGATGAGTTTGGAGAAATCATGTGTACTCACAACTTCGTTACGGCCGTCCCGAACAATGAAAACGTTCAAGCCAGTTCCGAGGACCTGAACTCGTAAGGTGAATGGCCCTCTCGCAGGTTGCTTGAGATTCGTGCTCTTTTCTTCCAGTTGCTTTCCATTGACCAGGACGCTCCATCGCAGAGAACGGCATTGGCCGGTGTCGAAGCAGGCTACTACCGACACCCGGTTTTGATTGTCTGGCGTGGCGAACTCCACACCGGCCTTACCAGACTGTCCTTGGCTTTCAGCAAACGAGACGTCGAACGTGGCAAATGGATTGAATCCTCCCATCCACAACGCGGACTCAGCAGTTTTTTCTGATGTTACTCGAAGGAGTGAACCGTCAATTGTGTAGCGACAAGACTCGCTCGTTATCGGAATCTGGGGGTACTCAGTTTTGAGGTTTACCACCTGGTTCGGTGTAAAGCCTGATAAAGGACTGGCAGAACTCTCATCAAATGTAAACCTGCCGACAGCCTGTCTCTTGAATGTAATATCTAATGGGGTGACATCGTCTGCTGCAAATGTTGCATGGATTCCCACGATTGTGAGCAACAAGATGCAAAGCAGTTCGAATGGTTTTTTCATAACGATACACCTATTTCTTTATCTCTTTGATCCTGATGTTTCGCCAGGCAACCAGATGTGCGTCGAACGCCATAGGATAGAAAATAGTTCATTTTTCAAGTCTCGTGACTGAATGTTGTGAATTCGTTCTATTTGGCTAGAACCATCGAAGGCAGCTGGGCCAATGCGATGGATCGATTTCTATTTGCCGCCTGCCTCAGAACTTTACTGTGTACGGCCAGCCATATACGTGTGCCTTGGTGGGCTTTCG
>JAUWWJ010000512.1 GCA_030616935.1 Planctomycetaceae bacterium | reverse complement strand
TGCGCGCTTCTTCTTCGGTGTAACCCAGGTTCACCTCATCGAAGGTCTGTCGGCGCTGAATGCTTTCAAGGGCGGTCATGCGTACTCGTGGCTGCGACTCAATCTCACCTTTTGCCATTCTCAGCGATACTTCCGTCGGGCTCATTTTGACCACCGGCAGCTGCGGTTGATCACGAATTTCAAGTTCCTCACTTTGGAGATACTTTTGGATGTTCTCAGCTGCCTGGTGACCTGATGCGACGGCCTCGATCACAAACGCGGTACCGGTGGTGGCATCCCCCGCTGCGAAGACCCCCGCGCGACTGGTCGAGAAGGTGTTGGGGTTGACTGCTACCATCCCGCCTCGGGTTGTGCCGACCTGGCTATCTTCAGGGATGAACGCTAAACCAGCTGATTGCCCGATAGCAAAGAACACCATGTCGCCAGACAGGATGTGCTCGCTATTGGGTACAGTCTCCAGAGTTAGTGATCCATCCGCTTCAAATTGCATAAATTTCACATCTACGGCTTCTACGCCGCTGATATCCCCATTGGTGTTGATGATTCGGTTGAAAGCTCGTCCCGGGAATAAGTGGATACCTTCTTCCTCCGCCTCGATGATTTCGTGTTCATCAGCCAGCATAGCATGGCGTGCCTCAAGACAGGCGACGTCGACTTGTTTGGCTCCCAAGCGGACCGCAGTACGGGCGCTGTCCAGAGCAACATTTCCTCCCCCAAGCACAAGGACGTGGCGACCATTTATATTCTCTGCTTTCCCAAGGTAAACATCCCGAAGAAAATGCACAGCAGTGAAAACTTTCGGGTGATCTGAGCCTGGAATGGGGAGGCGTTTGCCATTATGAGCACCAACTGCGATCAGCACTGCATTAAAGCCTTCGTCGAATAAATTATCGAGGTTTTCGACGCGGGTATTCAGGCGCAATTCAATTCCCAGATCGATAATCTCCTGGACTTCCCGGTTCACGATCGGAGTTGGTAGACGGTATTCAGGCACTCCCACCCTCAGCATCCCCCCAGCCACCGGGAGCGATTCGAAAACACTAACTCCATAGCCAGCTAGTACTAAATCTTTGGCAGCTGTCAGGCCACAGGGCCCTGAACCGATGATCGCTACCCGTTCTTCGTATATCCGCTTGGCAGGTTGAGGCGGCTCGTATGGTTTGGCGTAAACCTGGTCAGTCACGAACCGTTTTAGCCCTGCGATGGAGATGGGCTCATCTACCAGGTTGCGGTTGCAAGCTGTTTCACAGCGGTGATTGCAGATGCGTCCGCATATTCCTGGGAAGGGATTGTCTTCTTTAATCACGCGCAGCGCATCTTCGTAACGTCCTTCTCTTATAAGAGCAATGTAACCTTGGGCGCGCTGTCCTGACGGGCAGGCATCCCGACATGGAGCGATGCCTTTTTTCTCAATAGCAAAAGCGTTGGGTACAGCCTGCGGGTAAAGTTTGAAGGCAGCCTTGCGTGGACTGAGCCCTCCATTGAAATTGTCGTCCAGGATAATAGGACAAACTTCTGCACAATCCCCACAAGCGGTACATTTGTCAACATCGATGTAGCGCGGGTTTCATTGAATTGTAGCTTTGAAATGCCCCGGTTCGCCATC
>JAUWWJ010000311.1 GCA_030616935.1 Planctomycetaceae bacterium | reverse complement strand
GTGTTGGCAGTATCGACACACCATCAATCTCATGTTCGATTGTTGCTCCAGCCGCCTCACAAAATGTAGGGAAGAGATCACTTGTCAACGCAACCAGATCACTACGCGAACCCGGTTCAATATGCCCGGGCCATACTGCACAAAACGGCACTGCAATACCGCCCTCATACATTTCTTGCTTGAAGCCACGATGAGGGCCGCAGTTTGCAAGACTTCCTTTGTGGCCGCCGTTATCAGACGTAAAAACAATGAGCGTATTTTCAGCCTGACCTGTTTTGCTCAAGCACTCAACAACGCGACCGATTCCTGCATCAAGATGTTCAATGAATGCGACGAGTTCTGCCCGCACTGGATCTATGCCGGGCTCACGAGATAAAACCTTTTCAAGATACGCTTGAGGAGGTTGCACAGGAGTATGTGGCGCATTGAAGGCAAGATAGCAAAACCATGGCTGCGCTGTATCAGCCCGGGACGATATGTACTCAGTGGCCCACTCACTAAAAATATCTGTTGCATGCCCCTCTGGCCGAACATCAACAGTATTCAATCGCATATAGTGCTGCTCATGACGAGTGTGAGACCAGTAGTCATCCATCATGTCTCCAAGAAATCCATGAAAATGATCAAATCCATGGTCTATCGGACGAGATGGCGACTCGAGTCCAAGATGCCATTTACCAATGATTGCGGTGTGGTATCCAACTGCTTTTAAAGGCTTTGGAAGAAGAGTTGCATCTGGACGGAGAAAACCCCAATTATTGTCAGAGTGAGTGCGAATGACACCAGGAACCCCAACTTTATCTGGCACCATACCGGACAGAAGGGCTGCACGAGTTGGTGAACACACCGGGCAATTTGCGTAGAAATTATCGAACCTCATTCCTGTGGCAATCAGTGAATCCATTGCCGGAGTCTTCAGGTCGTTGGCTCCATATGCAGCAACATCACCCCACCCTTGATCATCTGTCAAAATCATCAGGATATTGGGTGGAGAATCAAACTCCGCTTGAGCAGCAGATGTCCCGCTGACAACAACTAGCAATCCACTGGCCACAAAAAAGGCATGGCGTAGTTTTTGAAAAGATACGCACCGCCTCATTTCTTCACACACTCTTTTCATAGAAGCATTTACCACACCTTTTCCTGTCCAGCAGAGACTAAACACACATGACTAAACATGAAACACTGCTAATACCATGGCACACATCAGAACCTCTTACAACTAGCGAGCCATTATCCGAAATGAAAAGCTGACGGCACGCTCTCCACACGACCAGCCCCAAGCTTCTGGCGAAAAAATAGGTATATTCATGTGACGTCAAATCTCGTTACGGCACCCAGGCCTTCAGCCCGCACGACATCTTCACCCTGCATCAATCCGCTCACCACCGAGGAAACCATGTTTGCCAGACCTGAAAATGAGCACTCCACCGGTGAGGTTCTAATTGTTATTGGTGATGCTTCTGAAACAGTAGACACGCTTTACCCATACTTCCGCCTCCAAGAAGCTGGCTTCCAACCACATGTCATTGCACCAGAAAGGCGTTTGCACCAAATGGTTTTGCACGAAGTACGACCTGGCTGGACGATTACCAAAGAGTGGGAGGGCTACCAGATCATGGCAGACGCTGCATTTGCAGACATCGATCCCGAAAATTATCAGGGTATTTTTTTCAGTGGAGGCCGCGCCCCGGAATACATTCGCTACGATACTGACCTTATCCGAATCACGCAGCACTTTTTCAGTGCAGACAAACCTGTGGCAAGTGTGTGCCACGGCGTTGAAATACCCGCTTACGCAGACTGTGTACGAGGGCGACGCATGACAACGGTCGCGAAGTGCCGTCATGAACTTGAATCGGCAGGAGGTATTTTTGTCGATGCCCCCTGTGTTGTCGACAAGAATCTCGTAAGCGGCCGAACCTATCTCGACAGCGGCTCATTCGTTGGACCTTGGATTAAATTGCTCGAGACATCTCGCAATGCGTGAGATTGGCCATCCACCGAGAAACCAACTTACGTTGATGCTGCTTCTTGTTCAGCCCGAAGAGTTTCAAGAGGCTCAATGATTTCATCAAGCCGTTCATTAAACAGATCACCAATCAGAAGGTCAGTTACGTGGCCACGAAGATGAGGAAACCGCTTGACGAACTTGCCAAAGTTAAACCCATCGTAAAATTCATAGACCAGGCGACGCATTCGGTCCATGCCCCGCACATAATCCTCTCCCCAGCAACCCAATCGACTCGCGGAAAGATCATTCTCTTGAAGCGCAGCCACAATAGCGTCACCAGCAAGCTCCCCACTTTTTAATGCCAGCAGTATACCTGAGGAATAAAGTGGATCGAGAAAACCAAACGCATCACCAACGAGAACCCAGCCGTCACCAGCCACATCGCGGGCTCGATACGAGTACTCCTTCGCCACACGCACAGATTCTATTTTCGTTGCATTATCGAGGCGTTCATGTAACCCGGGGCAGCGATTCAATTCAGCTGCATAAACGGCTTCCGGATTTTTGTTCTCTCGGTCTTGAAGTAGATATTCGTATCCTGCGACTACACCGACACTAACCACATCATCATTCAGTGGTATGTACCACAACCAGCCCTGCTTGTCGTCGAGTTGCATGACAAGAGTGGCCCCCTCGTCACGACCGGTTCCACGGGCCGCACCTTTCCAGTAACTCCATACAGCTGCCTTTTTCAGAACTGGATCCCACTCCCGCAGGCCGAGCCTGCTCGTGACCATCGCTGATTGGCCACTCGCATCCACAACAACTTTAGAAGTGATAGATGAAATATTCCCGGCCTCATCTGCCACACGAACACCTGTCGCACGAGTTCCATCAAACAGGACTTCGAGCACTCGCATTCCTTCGTGCACTTTGACGCCATGTGACTCCGCATTACGAAGCATCATCTCATCAAATTCTGCACGACGAACCTGCCATGTCTGAGAGCTTTCATCGTCTCGGTGATCAACAAAATAAAATGGTGCCGAAAGCAGTCCTTTTTCATTTACAAATTGGACTGAGTGTTTTTCGACAAAGCGACTTCCACGTAAACGTTCAACCATACCAAGCCGTTTTAATGTCCAGAATGTTTCTGGAATCAAGGACTCACCCACATGAAATCGTGGGAACCTTTCTCGCTCGAACAGCATGACACAGCGTCCCTGCTGAGCTGCAATAGTCGCTGCTGTTGTACCGGCCGGCCCACCACCGACAACAATAACCTCCGTTTGTTCTGGAAGCTTTACTGCGTCTGGTGCTCGTTCGACCATATCCATCTCCTAACGATCGGCATTAATACATCTAAGAACAGTATTTTCTATTTCCTTCATAGCGTCAAAGACGCGAGCGTCAAATCACAAGCACCGAAATTATGCTGACTACCC
>JAUWWJ010000175.1 GCA_030616935.1 Planctomycetaceae bacterium | reverse complement strand
GGTGTTTTGCTTCCACTTAAATTGTACCGATGTCATCTCCTGTACTTTGGACTCAACGGCGTCTGTGCTCCTCGACTGCACGAAGAGCAAAAATCCCTGGAGAGCAGAGATGGGATAACTTTTACTAATTGGATCAATCGAGCTGTGAGTCAGAGTAACGATAATTCGTGGTGATTTCTCTGCCCCGCCACTTTCAGGTCGAACAAACGCATTCAGGGACTGCCATTGCTGAAAGGTAATCTTGCCCTGAAGCAGGACATCCCAGCGCAACTGCTCGGCTTGGGCAGAGAATACACGGACAGGCACATCAATTTTGATAAGCTGGTCTTTATCGGTACGGCTCGCCACAGCAGAGAACAGGTTATTCTTCGTTTTCATCTTCATACCCCCGCAATGATCTCTGGAACAACTCTGACTGTTTGGCCCTCATCCAGTACTTGCCACACTCTTTGGGGATCCTCCAAATATGGTTTGTTCTCATGCGATTCGTTATACAAGGCGTAACTGATGGGCTCGCCAGCGTCGTCTTCAAGCGGCATTGCCAGCCGCTCCATGAGCCGGGGGCGGACCTGCCCGATCGTCTCATCGGTACCCAGGCGCACGAGTCCTGATCTGAGGTCTGTGTGATCGCGAACACAAACTTCGATTGTGCTTTCTGCCAACATAACTATCTCCTTTCACTTTTTAAATAACTGAATTTTAATTTATCCATACACGCTGAATTTCTTCAGCAACCACTCGCTGTTGCACAACCCGGAGCAGGCGGCGATAGGAGAGTCCCTCAGAGAGGGTCTTTCGGGCGGCTCGCCAGACTCGGGGCGAAAGGGCTGAGACAGGCACTGCTACTTCAACGTTGATGACTGAATCATCTACAAGAACCAGTCTACCCCAGTTCAACCGTGCGTTGAGCAAAAAGACCACCATGGCGGAGACACGGCGGGAGAGCTGGTCGGAAGCAAAGTGATTAGTAACGAAGCTGCAGAGTGTGACCATCTCGGGAAAAGTCCGGGTAACTCGGACCTGCAAAGAGTTCTTTCCTTTACCAACAATGAATTCAAAGATGTCGTCACTGGCCGGGATTCTCTGAAAATTGTCAGTTGAGGTGATGAAAGCAGAGAGTTTGCGAACCAGTTGCTCATTGAGGGGGAGCCGATGAGGCTTGTCCAGAGGGCCACTGATGACATGGTTCAAGTCTGATGCCAGCGCCTGGGCCTGGTGCTTTGTAGAGAGCTCCACGGGCCAAGTGGCCCGAAGTTCATAAGGTCCGCGTGGTCGGCGTTGCGCGACCCGCAGAGGCGCGGAAACCAACTCATTTATCTCGGACAGGACCGGGAAGTGCTTGGGAATGAGCCCGTTCATAAAGAGACTCACCAGGCGCTCGTTTGCACAGAGCCGGACTCTGTAACAACGGTCGTAGTGGCCGGAGAGGACCCCGATTGTGTGGCTGTTGCTGTTCCACTGAACAACAGGCAGCTCTGATTGTAGTGTACTGCAGAAATCTTCCAGCAAGATGTCACCACGTGCTCTCATTAGCTATCTCCTTGAACCCACTGTAACTGAGGCCAGGTGCGTTTCCTTTGACAACGGAATTCTTCCTGAGCGTGCAAGTTTGCGAACGAACCTGCAGGCTTCAGGATTAAGAGAGTCTCGCTCGTCTGTCATGACCGATCCTGGAGTCAGGGTGATTATGCGGTGCAGCCTGTGGGCGAGTTCATCAAGGAGCATTTGTGGTAGATGCCGGCCAAAGCAGACACGAAACGGAGAGTGTGGCATGATGTTTGGATGAAAGGGCTGCCCACCAGCTCTACCGTCTGGGGAAAGCAGCACGTGCGGTGGCAGGACGGGAAAACCAGGTGTTAGCAGGATAACAGCACGCCATCGGCACCAAACTTGCCTCCCAGCATCGGTGCGCATCAGGCCCGGTGTATCAGCGAACTTCAAAATTATCATATTGGGATTCGGGCATGCCACGGAAAGCCAAGGTGTGGCATGAGCCAAGGCCTCAAGGGCTTGTGCATCATGCTGAATTCGACTTCTGCGGCGGGCACAGAAAAGCTTCTGCAGATCATCGGGGCTGCCGTTCGAAGTCGGGGATGACCCAGCACCGAGTCGACAGCGAGTCAGTGACAGGTTTTTAAGGTCGATTCGGGTCTCGAAGCCAACGTCCGAGAAATTAGCAGCGAGGATTTTTTGAATTTGCTGAATTCCCAAGGCAGCAGCCAAGATTCCGCTGACGACATTACTGGTGGAGTCTTGGGACCGGCTGCAGGAAGTATTCTGTTCAAGAAGCTGTAAGTCCATCGCCGACCACATGTGGAGATGGTTGATTCCGTCGATGCTCTGCCAAGTCGAGCGAACGCGTGCAACGAGCTGGTTTGGTGAGCCAGAAATAGCAAGGTCAACAAAAGGCATGTCAGGCTGAGCAAGTTGTGCGAGCTGTGCAATTTGCCGACGGGCGTCGCGATTATCAACGGCCCCAACGAGAATAGCAGGGTTGAACCTAATGAGTGTGGCCGGGTCCACTTGGGCGAGTGGTTTGGCTAAGCAAACCACCTCACAATTTGGGAACCGATGCTGAAGCTCTTTGGAAAGAGTCTCAACTTTGAGATGGCCATGCAAGTTGTCGGATGCGAAGATCGAGCAAGTGCTTGCATTTCTATCCGAATTGATGCGGTCAAAGTCGATTAGAATAATCCGGCGAGCCCCAACAAGAGGTAGTTGCATTATGAGCTTACTACCGATCGAGCCGCATCCCACAACGATGATAGTTGGGCCGGGCGGTTTGGTAAGATCGGCAATACGACGGTTGATCTGGGACTGCTGGCAGTTCAGGTCAGATGGGAAAAGAACACCACCTCTAGCGGCAGACCTGACCAAAGTAGCGCCCCGGCAGAGCGGACATTCCGTAGATGTGCCGATGGGAACCAAACATTCGCTGTGAAACCAGCATCCACAGTGACAATGGGAAAGTTGCCCAAGGCCAAGTGGATTATGGCAAAGGGGGCAATTGCCGTTTGGATCAGGCTTGCCACTCGAGAGTCCGGGCGAGTACGAGTAGTTGATTTTGAGAGCGAAGCGGTGACCGGATTGTTTGATAGTTAGCTGTGCGCCCGCCTCATCTAAGACCACTAAAGGCAGAGAGAGGGCTTTTCCGTTGCACCGAGCACCGATACAACTTTTCAGCACAAGAATAAACTGTGGAGGCTTTGATTGTGTGGCAATTGCCGTGCCGAGGACGCACCCTTGTTGTTTTGGTCTAATCTCTGCAGTTTGGCCCTGTTGCACTGTTAGAGACACCTGTCCAACGGATTTCCCATCTTTCAGTTCGGACGTCTCAATTTCCCACATTTCTTGCGAGCCCTTAAAAAAAACCTGTTTCACAAAATTCATTTCATTCCTAATGTAGTGGTCTGAATTTTCAACCCACGTTGTGAAACGCTCCGTCATAATAGTTCCTATACACTTCGCATTCCGTGATACACGTCCTCTTCTATATGATGAGTCTGCATATAAATAACCTCGCTTGCCGTGAAACTCTAATCCAAGCACCAGAAGCAACTAACGCAAGCCTGCGTGTCAGAAATGTGAGTGCTGAAACACAACGTAAGGGTGCTGGTACAATTGATCGCTTTGGGATGTTCGATTTCACAATTCTCTGTAATATTTGCATAATTTTGGGTCCCGCATCTATGCTGTTAGCCAGACGCAAAACCATCTTAATTTGATTTTTCACCCAGGTCGGTCTTACATGCTCCGGCTCCAACTTAACTAGAGGCGTACCGTCTACGACTTCTCCCCGTGGCAAATCCTCAACGATTTTTTCGCCATCTTCGCCTCGAACAAATAAAATGTTTTCTTCGAACCATTTGTCGACGTCGCTGATTCCTGATTGTTTTGCAATAAGTCTAGTAAGCTGGTCGACAGCGATTGGGGCAATGCATTCAGGGTTCATCGAAAAGACTTCCCCGCATTCACAGCAAAATGCTACTTTGATGACAAGCTTGGCCGCAACGGACAAGGGAATGAAATGACGCTTGGGTACTTTGCCGTCAATGATCCGAATATTGATAGGTTTCGATTGTTTGATGCTAAGTAAGCATTTCTTGACGAAAAAAGATCCAGCGGTGTCAAGAATATTACAAGGCCTGAGGTTCCCAAACTTAACCTTTTTGTTTCGCTCGGCGAAGTACCGGACTAAGATTTCGTTGATCCACTTTGTATAGCCATAGCACTGGGACGGCTGACAAGCCTTGTCAGAACTGATATATACAAAACGTTCAACACTTGGGATTTTCGAAGCTACTTTTAGCAATGTATAATTAGAGCCCAAATTAAATCTGCAGAAAGTGACGATGCATCTATTACCCAAAAGCAAGCTCTTCAAGCTGGCTAGATTCCAAACAATGTTTGGACGAAACTTCTGAAAAATGCTTTTTAAAAACTTTTTATCCCTAAGATCACCGAGTTCACAGATAATTCTGCTGTCTGCTAATCTGACTTCCTCTGCCCACTCCAAAATTTGGTGTAAGCCAGATTCGGAAATGTCCACGACAATGATTTGCCTCACCTTTGAATTCACCAAATGCCGCAGCATTTCTTGTCCGATAGCGCTCGCGCCTCCTGCCAGCAGAACATTTTTCCCATTCAAGTAATACAGATCGCTCCCAGTCAGTTCAAATCGGAGTCTTTGCTGTGCAAGGTAGGACTGCATTATTTTTTCTTGTTCTTTTCTGTCTATTGTCATGTTTACTCCTTTTCTTAATAAGCGATATCTTTTTCCTTCCGCTTTCTTTTCTATTACTATTAGTCTTTCAAGGCCGGCCAACAGGTGTCAGCGAAAATGATTGCTGATTGGCAACCACGTTGGATGGAATATTGAGAAGTTGCTTTGTCTCATCTCTGTGACCCCGTAGTCGACCTTTGCTGGACGCTCCAGAATCAAATACACAGTTACACAGTACGCAACGGAGTCTGCGCAATTTATAGTAGTGTGCTGAGAT
>JAUWWJ010000503.1 GCA_030616935.1 Planctomycetaceae bacterium | reverse complement strand
GTGTCGTCTGTGAGAGTGATAAAGTGGCCAGCTGAAAAAACATGCACTGCTTTTTTTAAACACACGGAATAGGAATCAGTCATTCGGATCGCTCGTTATAAGAGGGTGTGAAAATTTGAATTCCACAGATGGACGTATAATGCGGCGGCAACAAGGTCGGCAGTGGTACCTGGGTTTATACGGCACGGGTGCCGAAGACGCCAGTCAAACGCCTCAATAGCAGCTGCGCGATCATCATGAGGCAATTCAAGTACAACGGCAGCCTCTGATGAAACCTGAACAGCTTTTTGTCTTCCATGTCGACGGATGATGAGTGAGTCTGGCGTACGAGCGAGTTGCGATAGTGCGGTGAAAATAATTGACTGCTCCCACGATGCGCCATGTGCGTCGTTATATTGTAAATCAGATACAAGGCTATCCCATAATGATTGGTAGCCAGACGCCCATAGGGCAGCGATGCTGTCTGTCGGTTCTGTTACCGCCGCATGTTGCATAGCGTCACGGATTGATTCCGGAGCCGGGCTGTGAATATCGTATGAGTCGCGTGTGCCTAGCGATCCAGGTGTTGAGAGTTTTATCGCATCGTAGATGTCTAGTGAGTCTTGATGATTGCATTGTTCAATTTCAGTGTCCGCATCAGTTGGCCTTAAAAGGTGCCCGGGGGACGTGCTCGCAGCAGCAAGAGGATAAATTGCAAGAATGATCCCTAAGTTTGCATTCGAAAGGGTCTTTGATCGTGAGTAGATGACAGCATCCTTGATCATTCTCCCAAGAGAAGTTTTTTTTCCTCGGTCTAATGCCGGCACCATAGCAAGTGCGGCATTGCAGAGGTCATCATAAGACAAGTCACTGAAGCTCCTGTCAGGACTAACATTGCCTGGCTTACGTGCGGTTGCCTTGAGAATACTCGCGACGGCGGCACACCAGCCGGGGGTCAGGGGGGGTGGCCGAGGCAGCAGTTTCCGACTGATTGCCACAGCCGCTTCAAGAAGAGTCAAATTGTTCGGTATTTCGATCATTTTCACAGAGTTTTTAGCCACATGGCCCTTTGGAATATGAAACAATTAATTGCGTAGCTGAAGGCTTGTGTCCCGTTTTCGTTGGGTGAGGACTGTTGACGTGGTAGCTGGAGTAGCAGACTCAAAGAGGCCTTTCTCGAAAGGATAGTAACGTTGGCTAAGAAACCTGAAATAACGATTGGACCAGAAGCATTCATCAATCGTGAATTAAGTTGGCTTGAGTTTAATCTGCGAGTCCTTGAGGAAGCAGAAAATGAAGAGAATCCGCTGCTTGAACGGATGAAATTTCTTGCCATTTTCAGCTCCAACCTCGATGAGTTTTTTATGGTCCGGGTGGCCGGTGTTCGAGAGCAGGCATTTGGTGACGGTGCACCACAGGACTTTGCGGCTGATGGTCTGACGGCTAGTGAGCAGTTGCGGGCCATAGCTGCTCGAAGTCAGGAACTTGTGGCAAGGCAATATCGGTGTCTCCGCGAAAGTATCGGCCCGGCCATGCGTGAGGCAGGTTTTAATCTTCTGAGGAACACGGAATTAACACGAGAACAGAAGAAATACGTTGATCGATTCTTTCACGAGCGAGCGTTACCAATCCTTACACCGATGGCCTGTGACCCTGCTCATCCGTCTCCGCGGTACCATAATCGTGGCCTCTACCTTGGCACAATGCTCGAACATGAAAAAGGCTTAG
>JAUWWJ010000007.1 GCA_030616935.1 Planctomycetaceae bacterium | reverse complement strand
GTCTGTGAAGCCTCAAATTGAACGATTGCCGAAGGGGCGGCCAACGCTCGTACAAGAGGTTGCCGAATTGTAGAAATAGTCGCTGGTTTGTTTGTGGGTACTTCACGTATTGCTCTCGCCGCAACTGCAGCAGCCAGTGGCATAGACCGGTCGAGAGCATCATCAAGGACTTCTGCTGCTAATTCGGCTGAAAATCCAGTCGGTCCGCTTAACGTTTCAATGATCGCTTCAGTCGGCAGCGCATTCAAAGCCGAAAAGTGGTCATCTTGAAAAATGAGTAAAGCTTCGGCTTGCGCTAAAAGCACAAGCCGCACGGTGCGTGGATGTACACATCCAAGTCCGGAAAGATCTCGTGCAATATGTCCAGCACGAAGACTTCTGCAAGCGACGGGTGGCAGATAGCGAATCTCCGGCCGGCTCGTTTGCGTGACCCAGAGATACTGCTCCACCGTCGGTCGTGGGCTTGTGATCGATGCTGCACCCTCGGTAAGGCTGTCAGGAGTTGGAATGCCGACTGGCGCGAGAAGTTGATCAAGTTTTGTTGTCAGCATCTGGCAGGCGAGATCATGGGTCAACGGTTTGCCGCCAAAGTCAGTGTGGCCCTGTTCTTCAAGCTTGACTAAGAGCTGGAATGCTGCCTCTCGTGTTGCTGCAGCGAATTCTGGCGCACAAGCTGGCGCAAAGAGAACGCTTGCCAAATCCAAATTTGCAACTGCATCAGGATTCGTTTGTTTGCCCGCCGGCAAACATCCAGAATCAACAAGAATGTTAAGAGCGTAAATGATTCCCGGGAACCGTTGGAAATCATCAGAGCCAAGCCAAGCGGTGAGCGCTCGAACACCTCGTTCTCCGGAGTCTTCAATAATTGTTTCTGCAAGCGTTCTCGTCCGGAAATCTGCCTCAGATAAAGGCGTTTCGTTGAGGGCAGGAACTGTGTTCATAAGAATTTCAACGAGCATTGGAAGCGCATACGTTCCGCCCTCTATGAGCGTAGTAGCAGCTTGTTGCCGCGTGAAAATATTGTCAGAACCCAAATCAACAGCGGCTTGTTTCAGCCTTGAAGTATCTGTTCTTTTTCTCTGAGCAGCGTTTTGCATTTCATCAATAAGGAACGCTACTGCTTGTACCTGTTCGGGCTGAGCCGTTTTCTTTAGGAATCTCTCGAGACGACTCAGTTCAGCAGTCTGGAAAGACTCACCAAGGTGCGCAAGAGTTTCTTGCTCATCCGGCTCTTTCTCCAAGGACACTGCAAATTTCTCAAGAAACTCTGAGGTGGGATCAAGGGCCTCCACAGAGGCAGCACGTATTGCGGCGTCAAGGAGTTCCTGTGGTGTTGTCCGTTCCGGAAATTTCAGGGAGTCAACAACAGCCCTCTGAAAAGGGTCAAGTGGATCAGGATGCTTTGTGTCCTCAGTCGTCTCCGTAAAAGCTGGGGCCGACAGCACCACAACAATCGCAAGAGCCAACCACCAAGTGAGCCAACCATGTCTAGCCACGAGCCGTCCTTTTACTGCGTACGAACTTACTTCGTGGCAGTCTCTAATTTCTGACGCCACGCAGCAAGTTGTTCGGCAACACAAGCCGGAGCGGTCGAGCCAAAACTCATCATCCGTTCAACTACCCGTGAGGACCCCAAAGCCTGACGTAGAGTGGCCTTCCAACCGTCATATTCTGCGCGACAGGCATCATCAGTAAGTTCAGCCAGGCTGCACCCTTTTGTCAGGGCTAGTCGTACGAGTTTGCCAACGGTTTCGTGTGCGGTGCGCTGCGGCACACCTTCAACAATGAGGGCCTCCATGAGTGTTGTCGCATCGAGATGTCCTTTTTCAATGGATTCACCAATCCGCTTTCGATCAAAATGTGTGTCAGCTACAAGCGGGGCGGCAACACCAAGCATCGCCTCGAGCGTATCGATTGAATCGAAGACAGCCTCCTTGTCCTCCTGCAGGTCTCGGTTATACGCAGTCGGAAGTCCTTTGAGTAACACAAGAATTTGCTGGACGTTACTAATAACTCGTGCCGATTTTCCACGCACCAATTCAAGTACGTCGGGGTTAATCTTTTGAGGCATGATGGAACTGCCAGTGCAGAACGCTTCCGGTAGATTGAGAAACCCAAACTCATCAGTACTGTAGATGATCCACTCCTCAGCCCACTGGGAGAGATGCACGGCGGTTAGCGAGAGAATAAATGCAAGTTCGCAGACAAAATCTCGATCGCTTGCAGCATCAAGGCTGTTTGGAGCGATAGCATCAAACCCGAGTGCGGCCTGTGTTTTTGATCGATCAATCGGCAGACTTGTGCCAGCAAGAGCCGCTGAACCTAACGGCATGATGTTTGTCCGTTGTCGACAGTCAGCAAGCCGTTGTCGATCGCGATCAAATTTTTCACACCACACCAATAGCTGGTGGGCTGCAAGAACAGGCTGCGCGCGTCGAAGGTGTGTGTACGCGGGTATGACGAGATCGCGTTCTCGGTCACCCATTTCAAGAAAAGCTTTTTGCAACTCAAGGATGCCGGCATCTATGCGATCAATTGCACGTCTGCAAAAGAGACGAAGGTCTGTAGCGACTTGATCATTACGGCTTCGTGCTGTGTGGAGTTTCCGGCCAGTATCCCCAAGTTTTTCCGTAAGTGCAGATTCTATATGAAGGTGAATATCTTCTTTAGCGGCAGTAAAATGAAATGTTCCTTCACGGATGTCTTTTCGGATTTCTTCAAGACCTTCTCGTATAGCATCGGCTTCAGCCTGCGTGAGTAATCCACACTCAGCAAGCATTTGTGAGTGGGCGATCGATCCGTCAATGTCGTCGTCAGCCAACCGTTGGTCGAAAGAAATGCTCTCCGAGAAGGATTCAACTCGTTGGTCTGTTGGTACACGGAAGACACCACCCCAGGCTTTTCCGTCTGATTTTTCGCTCATAATGGTATCTGTTTGGTGCGTCGAGGATTTTCTGGGTTAATAAAAGACCAATGTATCTGCAAAATAGGAAATAGTAGTCTACCAACCGTTCTCATCAGGCGTTTCTACTTTCCGTGTAGATTGTTCGTATGGATTCACCCTCGTCTTTTTTATCGCCGAACGGCCGACTTGCGGCTCGCATTCCGGGCTGGGAACCCCGTCCCCAGCAGATTGTTATGGCTGATCTCGTTGCAGCAGCAATTGACCAAAAAAAACATGCAATTATCGAGGCTGGGACTGGAACCGGTAAAAGCCTTGCCTACCTCATACCTGCTGTGCTGGCCGCCACAGCGGATCAAGCGTTTCAAGAAGAGAACCAGCCGGAGCAACAGCAGCAAACCGGACATGAGGATCAAAAACCAGAAAAGGCAAATGAGAAGCGGCCTCGTCGGATCGTCATCGCGACTCATACGATTGCATTACAAGAACAATTAGTGAAGAAAGATATTCCGGTGGTATCGGCTGTCATGCCACATGAATTTTCCGCCGTGCTGGTCAAAGGGCGTGGAAATTATATCAGTCTTCGTCGGCTGGCCCTTGCGAAGGAGCGAGAGGGAAGTCTGTTTCAATACGATGAAGAAGTCTCGGAACTGGAAGGACTTCTTGAGTGGTCAGGGAATACGCGTGATGGTTCCCTGGCAGATCTGCCAACAATTCCGCGCAGTTCAGTGTGGGATGAAGTTCATAGCGACTCAGGAAACTGCATGGGCCGTGCCTGCCCCCGGTATAACGAATGTCATTATTTTGCTGCTCGACGGCGGATGAATAATGCCCAGGTCCTCGTTGTGAATCATGCCCTTTTCTTCTCAGATCTTGCGCTACGTCGAAATGGAGTAAGCCTTCTCCCTGAGTACGATATTGTCATTTTAGATGAAGCGCACATGGTTGAGTCGGTCGCAAGTGACCACCTTGGTGTTGGGCTGTCGAGTATTGCAGTTGAGCGGCTCCTGTCACGTCTTTACAACGAGCGAACAAATCGTGGTCTGCTTGTGCACTATAAAATTGATGACCTGCGGCCAGACATTATTCAGGCTCGTCGTATATCGGAGGATTTTTTTTCCGGGATAATTCACGCTGTGGCGGATCGCGGTGATGGGCCTTGGCGAATCTCAGGACCCAATCTTGTTCCCAATTCGTTAGGAGATGTTCTTCTGTCATTAGGACGGAAGATAAGAAAAGCATCGAATCGGCTTTCAAAGGATGCCGAAAGACAGGACTTTCAGTCACTCGCAGATCGGCTGACATCACAAGCTGGGTCCATCCGTTTTTGGCTGGAGCAGGATGATCCCGGAAGTGTCTGGTGGGTTGAACTAGCAAGTAGTCGCCGTGGTGCACCACGCGTAAAACTCGCAAGTGCACCGATTGATGTAAGTGGTGTTCTGCGGCGAGATCTCTTTGGAAAAGTAGACACAGTAGTGCTTACAAGCGCAACGCTTTCAACAGGAACTCAAAGCGAGGTGGCAGATGAGACTTTTGATGAACCGTATGAACATGATGCCAAAGATACAGGTTTTCATTATTTGTCCCAAAGGCTTGGTGTCGAATCAGCAATCAAGCGTCAGTTGGACAGCCCTTTTGATTATGAATCACAAGCAGAACTTGTTCTTGTGAATCGGCTGCCGGACCCAAGCAGTAGAAACCAGTATGATCGTGCAGTTGCAGAAATGCTTCGCTCCTTTGTGGTTGATCAGCAGGGCAGAACGATGGTGCTTTTTACAAGTCATCAAGCACTTGCCAGAGCATCAAGTGAACTCACTGGATTTTGTATTCGCAACAAGATTCGACTTGTAAGCCAGGCCGATGGACTTTCTCGAGGGCAGATGCTTGAAGAATTTCGTAATAGCCCACAGGCAGTACTTCTGGGTACAGATGGCTTCTGGCAGGGTATTGATCTTCCCGGTGACCTGCTCACTCAGGTGATTATTCCACGTCTTCCTTTTGCAGTGCCCGATCGCCCACTTATTGCTGCTCGTATCGAGGCTATCAAACAGGCGGGTGGGAATGCCTTTGCAGAATACCAATTGCCTGAGGCAGTGATTAAACTCAAGCAGGGGTTTGGCCGATTGATCCGAACGCGAGAGGATACAGGGCGAGTAGTTATTCTTGACCCTCGAATGATTACCAAGCCGTATGGGAAAATTTTTCACAAGAGTTTGCCACCTGCTCGGCTTCGTGTTCAATCATTAAATGACTCGTTGGAAGTTCCCTATTAGACGATTGCACCAAACGGGTGAGCCGTGTAGATTCCAGCCGGCGCATTTTATTGTTAAAAAAAATGTTTTGTACGTTTTATCTAGCGGGCAAGTAGTAATTCGGCCCAGGTTGTTGGATCACTTTCCCAGGGAAATTCGGGTGTCCCAAAAGCAGGTATCTTTCCGAGCCGTCGGTCAACGGTTGCAGCAAAAAATTGCAGTCGTGGGCTCTCCTCAGGATCCCATCCTGGAAGCGCAGCCGCACTAAGGAACGCTTCTACTCGCCAGCCTGTTTCAGATAGAGCAGATTCAATGAAAACCGAATGAGGAGGCAAGTCTGGGGCCTCTTCACTCGTCCGGGGAATTTGTGCAGCAACAGCCACTGGTTTATCAGCAGATTTTCCACCACCAGTTGGAAGGAGAGCCAGTCGTCGGCAGAAACGACCGGCACGGTGGCTTTCGCCTGTAGGTCGAGTTGCAATCCAGAGATGAAGCCCGTCACTATCCTCGGGTTTTGCTGGCTGACACCAGCGGTTTCCCGAAAGCCCTTCCACGTGTGCCCGAATGCCTAGTCCTGCTTCATTCCAGCCTATGGCAATTTCGAGAATATCCGGTACACCCGCTATGCCTGCTAGCCGGGGTAGGTGGCACGACGTGTCGAGATGGCTTTCCGCAGGAGGCCAGAGCCGTTCCCTCCAAAGACAGGGAAATCGGAGATTAAATACGCTAGCGGGGTTTACAAGTGGCATATGGCACCTTCCGAGGAAGTCATCTCCGAGGCTGGAGGGTATGCTACACAGTAGCGTGTTTTGTTCATGATCGGTAGGAGAAAGTATCTGAGGAGAATGCTGTCGGGATGCGGGTACTGCAGATTTCTAGCGAAGCAACACCGTTTGCCAAGACCGGGGGGCTTGCCGATGTCGCCGGTGCGCTTCCAGACTCACTCGGGCGCGCGGGCTGTGACTGTACGCTTGTTGTACCAGCCTATCGTGAGGTTTTCGAAAAAGATCTGCCAATCAAAAAAACGGACATGAAGTTTTCGGTTCCTGTTGGAAAGCGAAATCTTGAAGCAACTGTGTATTCATGCTCCCTTCCAGATCAAAAACATAATGTTTTTCTTGTAGGGAATACGCATTGTTTCGATCGAGACACCCTGTATGGCGGTGCCGAAGACTATGCTGATAATGCCGAACGGTTTATCTTCTTCTCGAGGGCCTCGCTAGAGCTGGCTGCTCGACAACCCCAAGCCTTTGATATCATTCATTGCCATGACTGGCAGACAAGTCTTGTCCCTGCCTATCAAAAGCTGATGTACCAATCGTGGCCAACACTGTCAGAAGCTCGTTCCATTCTTACAATTCACAACGTTGCCTATCAGGGAATGTTTTGGCACTGGGATATGCTTCTGACAGGATTTCACTGGAAGTACTTCAATTGGCAGCAGCTCGAGTTCTATGGCCAACTCAATATGCTGAAAGCCGGTATTGTTTTCGCTGATCAATTAACAACAGTGAGTCCAACCTATGCTCAGGAAATCCAGGCTGATCCTGGTGGTTGTGGGCTTGAAGGCGTGCTCGCAGGGCGTGCTTCTGAATTAACTGGCATAGTCAATGGAATTGACGTTGAGACGTGGAACCCAAGAACAGATGAGTTGATTCCTCGGCATTACAGTGACAATGACGTCAAGCAGGGGAAGTATACGGCGAGGGTTGCACTTGCTGCTCGGCTTGGACATGCCGCTCCTGATGATCGACCATTGGTAGCATTTGTTGGTCGGCTTGCTGAGCAGAAAGGTGTAAGCCTTGTAATCGACCTTCTTCAACGTATGGCAGGATCAGGAAATGTCAGATTTGTCGTACTGGGCGCAGGTGATCCTCATTTGGAAGAATCACTCAGGGGCGTCGCATCAAAGTATCCAGATGCTATTGATGTGGTAATCGGTTTTGACGAAGTACTCGCACATCTGATTCAGGCAGCTGCAGATATTTTGCTCATGCCGAGTCAGTATGAACCTTGTGGGTTAGCGCAGCTGTATGCGTTTCGCTATGGCACGATTCCAGTCGTTCGAGCGACTGGTGGTCTCGTGGATACGGTCGTTGATGTGAGCGATCAGACATGTGCAGATGGAACGGCGAGCGGCTTTGTCTTCGAGGATTTCCAATCCGCCTCTCTCGAAGATGCTGTTCAGCGAGCCCTCGTTGCCCACGGAAATGAAAAGCTTTGGCAGGACCTGGTGTGTCGCGTTATGCAGCAGGATTGGTCCTGGAAGGTGAGTGCTCAGCAGTATCAGGAAGTCTATGAACGAGCACTCGCGAACGCCCCTGTCGATGTTGTGGATGTGCGTTGATTTACTGTATTGGCGCAGTTCGTAGAGCATGGGAAACCCTGCGACTCTGGTGAATCCATAGAGTCGTTACCAGCAGGATTCTTTTCCCAAACAGCGTCATACACTGTTGGTCGATACCAAGTCGTATGAAATTATTTGCTCTACAACGGATCGTATTAGTTGCTGTTCTTATCTGTTCAGTAGGACAATTTGTTTGTTCTGCATCAGCTGGTGAGTGCCGGAAATGCAAAGGACCGTACGGCGGAAAGACGTCGCCCTGCGGTGATACCGGATGCGGTCCACGCTATTGGGGTGCGTTTTGTGATGAACCTTTTCATCCAGATCCTTGCAACTGTCGAAATGAATGGGCAGGTGGATGTTTTCAGTCACCCTCTCTCGATCTCCTCGCACCGTGGCAGATGCCTCCGGGACAAGGGTTTTGGTCACCAAAGCAGTGTGGCTATACAACTGAGTGCGGCTGTGATACCTGTGGTCCGCGAGGGTGGTTGCATTGCTTGAAGCCACGATATTGGCTTGACTGACGGCACTCTGCAATCGCATCGAAACAGAATTTGCTACGAGCTACTATCACGAGCAAGTGATGCAGCGTAGGTGATAAGATCATCTCTCTCAATGCATGCGGCCCGTAGCTTTTCACCACCAACAGCACCATGTGCTAGTTCCACAAGCGGCGGTAGTGTTGCAGCAAGTGGTGAATTTTGGGATGTGCCGGTTTCAGCGGGTCGCGACAGAATGGCACTGAGTGCCTCGTCCGGTCGATTGATGCGAGCTGCTAATACTGCCAGTACATCCCAGGCTGCTGGGGCCTCGTACTCATTTGCCTGCTCTGCTTCTTGCCTGAAAAATGCAATGGCTTGATCAGCTTCTTTACCGAGCTGTGCTGAGTAAAAGAGGCGAGATGATGTTCCAAAGTTAGAAAATGGCGTGTCACCCGGATACTGGAACTCCCTCGGAAGTCGACATGCATAGCATGCCAGGGCATGGGCATGTTGAAGATCATCAGAGTCGGTGCAGATTCTTGCAAAACGAAGCACTGCTTGGAGGTGTGAGGCGTCTACATGAATGCTCTCCTCGTTCAGAAGACCCCCTGCGGTTGCTAGAAGATCGACGAGAGCACCTTTACGATCCTTTATTTCATTTATTTGGTTCGTATCAACAAGCTCTCGCTCGATGAGGTCTCTAGCCAGATTTTCAAACACCTCTTCATGGAGATGGTGGATCATGATTTTCGCAACAGGTTCCTGTTGCGTTGGCGGAAGTCCAGCAACTGACTGTTCGTATGCTGTGACTGCATTGCATGTTCCCTGAGCAGCCAGCATCACACGGATACCAAGGGCAGGGTCGAGGTTTTCCCAGAGCGCTAATTGAATGATTTCCTGAAGCGGTTGATACTCTTCTTCATCGGCCACAGAGTCTTCTTGTTCAAGAATCTGAGACGCGATTTGACTGAGCTTGTCTGCGACCTCATGTGGTTCAACAGCTGCTCGCAGATACATCCACCCAGAAGCAATCTGCCCTTCATCAAAGAGCTTCCAGCCCACTTCTCGACACGCAGCAATTGTTTTGTCATCAAGTGTTTTCTTGGTCACCTTATCAGTATCTGCAACAGGTCCAACAAGAGGGAGTCCAAGAGCTGCACGGGCTCGTAGCAAATGAGCATCAAACAGGCTATGCCAACGACAAGAATGACGAAGTGCATCCTCAAGTTTTTGAAACATTGCATCGATGCCATCTGCTTCCAGAGTTGCGGTCAGCTCTGTAGCAAGCGAGGCGATGTCTATTGGATTATGGTGAGGCATGTTTTTTGTGCACTTTCGCGTTGGAGTTCTCTGGTGATGCTTCTCGCTGCCGTAATGATTCATATGCCAGTACGGCAGCTGTTGCCGAAACATTGAGGCTATCCGCAAGGCCAAGCATTGGCAGAGCAACAGTTTCTAAAGCTATGTTTTTCTTAGTAGCAGCCTCCAGCCAGAGAGAAGACAGCCCATGCGCTTCACTGCCAAGCAGGATGGCCGGTTGGTTTGTAAATTCAACTGCATGCCAGCAAGTGGTACCATCGGGCGTGGCGGCAACAATATTTTGCTTGCGAGAAATGCACCATTGCATGACTATGGCCGTTGTGTCGCATGCAATCGGCATGCTAAACACAGTGCCTAAGCTTGCTCGAATCACGGCTGGATTCGAAGCATCAGTTCCTTTTCCGCAAATAATAATGCCACCAAATCCAGCTGCATCGGCTGTGCGAAAAATTGCACCAAGGTTACCCGGCTTTTCAATTCCCTCGAGAATAAAAATTGGTGCATCTGGACGAGGCTTAAAGTCTGCTACTGAATCAGTTTGAAAACGCGCAACGGCAACGAGCCCTTCGTTGCGGTTTCCGAAAGCAATTTTTGAAAACGCTCGGGTGCTCAATGGTGTCAGCGAGGCTGCCTGGGAAGAAGCCTCACGGAGTAGCAATTCGAAATTCTTCTGATCAGTATCCGACAGCGTCGGGAATAAGTCAGCATCGAAGAATATCTCAACAATCTGTTTTTTAGCAGTCAGGCACCGCTGTATCTCACGTTGTCCATCAATGAGGGTGAGGCCTGTCTCCCGTCGAAAGGATGCATCGCGCAGCTTCATGGTGGATCGAACACGAGCATTTGATGGGCTCGTGATCGTTTCAGTCGTTGTTATTGATTGAAGCACCGACAATTCTGTGATCTCCTTCGTGAACCCATCTTATTGCGATGTGTCCCCAATGCCACTCGAGCGAGCAAACCCGCCGAGAGGGAGCTGTCGTCTGTGAAGATCCATGCATGAAAGTGGACCACTGGAGATTGGTAGCATTCTCGATGATGCCGCTTGAAGTACAGATGTGAGTGCTGTTGCCAGTCGCTGATGGTGCCATCCAGGGGAGTGTGCAGTGAGGAGAATTGGCCCCTGTGCCGTTGGAGAAAGCAACTGTGTACAGTCTGTCAGGAGTGATACTAGGTGTTTGTCAATAGAAAAGGCTTCTCCTTTTGGACCATGACCCCATGAGGGTGGATCAAGAACAAATCCATCGTATACGTTGCCACGAGTTCTTTCTCGTGCGACAAATCGCTGCGCATCCTCGCAGATCCATCGAATGGATGCGTCGTCAAGATGAGAGGCCGTTGCGTTTCTTCTCGCTAATTGGAGTGATTGCCGCGAGCTGTCCACGTGCACCACCTCAGCGCCAGCCTGGGCTAAGGCGAGTGTAGCTGCACCTGAGTGTGCAAACAGTGACAGCACTCGACTCCCTTTTGGAGTTATTTCAGAAAGCCATTGCCACTGAGGTACCTGCTCTAGAAAAACCCCAACTTGTCCTGATGGAGATGGTCGCACATGAAGCTTTAGCGGACCGTCGTGAAGTGGAAACTCAATGTGCCACGGATCAGGCAGGGGCGCTGTGAACTTCCAATCACCAGTACCTCGCCGCGATTCTCGAAAAATGGCATGAGCCTCTTTCCAGAGTTCTGGGTTCTGTTGTCTGGCTGTTGTCGATGGCAGAGGCCGAATCAGAACAACACCCCCCATTTTTTCAAGACGATAGCCAGTTCCCGAGCGATCAACTCCAAAATCGAGAAGTGCTGGATCGGGCAACTTTTTCAAGGTAGATTCGTTCATAAGGTGGGGGTGACTCAATGAGTTTTCACCGACTGCTTTTGTTGCGTTACTCGACCACGCCAGCACCCTGTTTAATAACCAAAAGATTCTTCTCTATTCTTACATAAAGGAATTTCCAATGAAACAAACAGAATTTGTTGCAGTCACCACACTGGGTGGTCTCGCTATTGTCTTCCTTGCTTCGCAGTGGGGGTTGAGTGCAGAAGAGTCTCCTCGGTTTCAGCGACAGGGTAATGGACTTCCGTGGGAAGGTGGACCGGATTTAATCGATAGTGTCCGAGAGCCAATGCACAATCACAAACCACCTAGAAACGAAGGTGGTCCAATAATGGATCATTTGATGAGACGTTTTGATGAAGTAATTACACGACTTGATCGTATTGAGCGCCGTGTTGGTAGTGGACACAACCCAAACGGCTACCGTCCACCGCATGGGCCAGAGCACTTTGGGAATGAAGAGAGAATAAAAGAAGAAGATCGACGACACGATTTCGATCGTCACATGCGAGATGAGATGCATGACCAAATGAGATAGTCTGCAGAAATGGCGGAACAGTCTCATCGGGCACATGAGGAACTGCGCGAGCAAATTGAAGAGCGTATGCATCAAGCACGAGGAATGATGGGCCAGGCTCGAGAACGGTTTATGGAATTTAACGAGCGGGTCGAAGAACTCGAAGAAGAGATGAGAGAGATTCAAGAACGGATCGGGGCACTTCACCCGCCGGTAGCTGAAAAGGCAAGTCAATGAGACGTGTGGGAAGAACTAAAGGCAGAAGCTGTAGGATTAGGAAAGAAGTAATTCTTGTCACAAAATTTTTAAAAGCATGGTGCTGAATTTGAAGGCAAGTTCCTGAGGGCATGCATTAAATAATTTGTTTTGTAATATGACGGGATATACTACATTGAATTGAGTCCTCCCGCTGATCGGCCATAACGGTCCGCGTTCGTCCATCACCATGGTGTAAAATGAACGGCGACGCGGGTGTTTCCTTTTGTTTACGATCGGAGCACCCTTTGATGTTGCGAACTATTTTTGTATTTCTTTGTCTTGCTGCAATTGCTCGACAAGGTGTCGCTGATACAAAAGAGATATCATTCAATAAAGATATACGTCCGATCCTTTCTGATCGGTGCTTCACGTGTCATGGTCCAGATGCTGAGAAACGTCAGGCTGGGCTTCGCCTGGATACCATGACGGATGCCACCGCAGTCCTCGAAAGTGGATCGCACGCTCTTGTTCCGGGAAAACCATCCAAGAGTGAGATCATTGCGCGAATCAACAGCAAAGATCCAGACATTGTCATGCCACCACCAGAGGTAGGCAAGCCAGTAACTCAAGAAGAAGCCAAGTTGTTTGCTCAATGGATAGCAGAGGGTGCACGATATGAAAAGCATTGGGCATTCGAGCAGATTAAGAGACCGGTAGTGCCGGATGTTATTGATACGAAGTGGCCGCTGACACCGATTGATAATTTCATTCTGGCGAGGCTTGAGCAGGAAAAGATTGCCCCAAGTCAACATGCCAGACGCGTGACGTTAGCAAGACGTTTGTCGCTTGACCTGACAGGGTTGCCGCCATCACCACAAGGAGTAGAGAAGTTTCTGCAAGATGATGCAGATGGTGCGTATGAGCGTTATGTGGACGCGTTGCTGACAAGCCCGCACTACGGTGAACGCATGGCAATCGAATGGCTCGATGCCGCCCGCTATGCTGACAGCCATGGCTATCAGACTGACTCCAGTCGTTCTAATTGGCCATGGCGTGATTGGGTTATAGATGCTTTCAATCGTAATCTCTCTTTTGATCGATTTACCATTGAGCAACTTGCTGGTGACATGCTTCCTCATCCAACGCGAGGTCAGATTGTTGCAACCGGCTTCAATCGAAACCATCGAATTAATGGTGAAGGGGGAATCATTGCCGAAGAATGGCGGGTTGAGACGGTTATTGATCGAGTCGAAACAACCGGACAAACGTGGCTTGGGCTCACTTTTGGATGTGCCCGCTGTCATGATCATAAGTATGACCCACTAACCCAACGGGAGTTCTACTCCTTATTTGCGTTATTCAACAATGTTCCAGAAACAGGAACAATCATGGGTAAGTCAAACCGAAGCGGTGGTAATTCTGCCCCGATTCATCTCCTTCCGGATGAAAATCAGGTAAAAGAAATTGCAAAGCTTGAGCAGGTTGTTGCTGACGCTAAAGATGCTTTGAGTGCAGAAGAAAAGAATTTCAGCACCTTACTTGAATCGTGGGTACATGAAACCAAATCACTTCTTGGCACACCTGGGCAAGTTTGGAAACCGATTGAGCCGATCGAAGTAACCAGTGCTGGTGGAGCAACGATTCAACTTGACGATGATGGAACATGTCTGGTGGAGGGGGCTCGTCCTCCGCAGGACAGTTATACGGTAGAGGCTCTAATTCCGCCTGGTGCTTTTGGTGGTTTGCGAATAGAGCTTTTACCGGTGGAGGGGCTCGCTGGAGGTGGATACGGTCGTGGTGGAAATGGAAATGTAGTAATAACGAAAATTGAAGCAGAGATTCATCCGCCTGGTGACAGGAAGGCGATACCTGTTGTGTTTAAGCGAACAGATGCGAGTTATCAGCAGAAGGGTTGGGAAGCAACAAAACTGCTTTCAGGGAAAAAGGGTGATGGATGGGCGATTGATGGCCATTTGCAAGATGTAAAAAAACGACGAAATGTTGCACTGTTTCCTCAGAAGTCGGTAACGGTTCAAGATAATTCTCGGCTTGTCGTGACCGTGAGGCAGGAATCTCGGCATCCGGAGCACACGATTGCACGGTTTCGTGTAGCGTATTCAGCTGAGGAACCGAGCATTATTGGCGTTAACGGAATTCGACTTTCGAAAAAGGTTCGTGATGGTTTATCAACTACTGCCGATGAGCGCACTCCAGAGCAGCAAAAAGAACTGGAGAAGCATTATCGTGAAAATGTAAGTGGTCCCATTCAGCAAGCCGAAGCTGCTCGTGATGCTGCACAGAAAAGCCTTGAATCCTTTCGCAATAGAATTCCAAGTGCGATGGTCATGAAAGAGGGTGCGCCTCGTGACGCCTTCGTGCTTCTTCGGGGAGAGTACGACAAGAGAGGGGAAGTCGTCGAGCCGGGGCTTCCTGCTTTTCTACCGCCGCTCTCTGGTGGTGAGAACGCTGACCGGCTTTCACTTGCTCGCTGGATTGTCTCAAGAGAGAACCCACTTACAGCGCGAGTCTGGGTGAATCGTATGTGGGAGCGTTTCTTTGGTGTTGGCCTTGTGAAAACAAGTG